>CALHZJ010000030.1 GCA_938041005.1 uncultured Candidatus Saccharibacteria bacterium
ATGTTTCCATTGTCATCCCACATAACGCGTCCAGGATTTTTCTTAGATAGGTTGGCGTAAATTTCACGTGCCTTCTCCACCAATTCTGGCTTATTCTTAAGTAGTGGCGAAACAGCAAATTTAACCGGCGCCAAATGTTCTGGAAGCGCCAAATAAACACGCTTACTGCCGTTCTGCTCGTCCTCACGATACGCGCTCGACAAGACCGCCATCAGCGCCCGCTCGACACCAAAACTCGGCTCAATCACATGCGGCACAAACTTCTCATTCGTTCCCTTGATCGTATATTCCATACTCTTTCCGCTGACGCGCTGAATGTTCATCAGATCAAAATCAGTCCGATACGCAATTCCCATCAGCTCTTCCTTGCCAATTGGAAAATCATATTCAATGTCAATCGTCTTCTTGCTGTAGTGCGCTCTGTCTTCCGCCGGAACATCCAACTCGTGAATATTCTTAGGGTCTAATCCCAATGCCTCCAAAAACTCGTGCGTCGACTTCAACAATTCATCAAATGCTTCCTGCCAATTTTCTGGATTGACAAAATATTCAATCTCCATTTGCTCAAACTCGCGGCTACGGAAAACAAAATCTCGCGGCGCAATTTCATTGCGAAACGCTTTGCCCTGCTGAGCAATTCCAAACGGCAAGTCTGGATAGAAACTATCAACAACGTTCTTAAAATTGGTAAAAATTCCCTGAGCGGTTTCTGGACGAAGATATGCAACGCTGTCTTCACTTTCGGTAGCACCAACATTCGTCTTAAACATCATATTAAACGTGCGAGATTTGCTTAACGGATTTCCGTCTGGACTTTTAATTCCCCGTTCCGCAATCACCTCATCCATTTGCTCCATCGTCAAACCGTCAACATCAACCCCATTGTCTTTAAGGATATGATCCGTACGATAACGCCGATGATTAACCGTATCTTCACACAATGGATCGACAAACGTATCCACGTGCCCACTCGCCTTCCAAACTTTCGGATTCATCAAAATCGCCGCATCAACGCCATATATATCATCACGCTCGTCAACAAACATTCGCCACCATAAATTCATAATGTTGCGCTTCAATTGAACGCCAAGCGGACCATAATCCCACGTTCCAGACAAACCGCCGTAAACATCAGAACCCTGATAAATAAAACCACGGCGCTTACACAGGCTAATAATATCTTCCATTTTTGCTTGACTCATTGAAAAACCTTTCTCCATGTTGGCAACATGACGATTCACATTATTTCCTAAATTATACCATTTTACGAGCAATTTTACACCGCGGCGTGCTGTCTGGCAGTCAACCAACAATCGTTTATGACCTCAGTTATTCCGCCAATTTGCGCCACATTCGCGAGCGGCTTTGCTTGAATCAGCCTCAGTAGCTTGATAGCGTCCGCGCCCAAATCGCCCTGCTCCGCCAATCTCAAGCCTTTTTCTGCATTGTCATACATATATTTTTTATCAGGAAGTAGCGCCGCTGTCGTTACGTCCGTTCGAAGATTCAGCTCATCTCCCAGCAAACTCGCGTATTGCAAATAAAACCACGTTTCAATTAATTTTTGATTTATCGCAGGATTATTCAATTGCTCCAAAACTTGACTCAGTACATAATACCATTCTGGTTCGTCAATGTTTTCACTCGCCGCAGAAACCAATTTCATCACCGAATATGCAAACTGCATCCGATCATAATCCTCCAAAATATGCCGATAAAAAGCCGACAATCGAGCGGAAGTTAATAGCCCCAAATCGCCCCGACCAGAACGAATAACCACGTCGCAAATCGCGAATAATTCGATTCCGCCCGCCAATTTACTACGCTCGCGTCGCACGCCTTTGGCAATCACACTACGCCGACCTTTTGGCGTTAATAATTGCAAAACTCGGTCAGCTTCGGCGTAATTCGTTCGCCTCAAAACAATTACTTTTACTCGTTCACTCTGCCCCGTCATTTAGAACCTCGCGAAAAATCGCCCGCGCCTCATTCGGACGCATCGACGTTTTATTCAAAATCGCCTTCACGCCAAGCGGACGCAAATCGTCCATTTTAACGTCGATATTCGTACAAACCACAATCGGCAAACTCGCCAAATCCGCGTACGATCGCAGTTCATTCAACAGAGCAATCGCCGTTTCGCCAGTCAACAACATATCCAAAATTAAAGCGTCAGGCTGCCAATCATCAATAATCTCAATCGCCTGACCACCAGAAACCACCACTCGATATTCCGAGCCAACATCCGCAGCAAACTTGCCCAAAATATCCGCCCAATTCTTATCGTCCTCAACAATTAACAACTTTTTCATATCAAGCTCAGCTGCCGACTAATTGGCATCTCTACATAAAAAGTCAGTCCATCGCGGTGACGAATCAGACCAATTCGCCCGTTCATCGCCCGCGCAAATTGATTCGCCACGTAAATCCCCAGCCCGCTACTTTCCGGCCTTGTTCGCACGGTTTTTCGCGTTTCCATTTCATCAAGCAAAAGCCGATATTCCTTCAAACTCATCATTGGTCCAAAATCTCGCACGCTCATTCTCACAGCATCTTTTGTCGCCTTAACCGAAACCTTAATCTCCGATCCGTCCTCAGTATACGCCAACGCATTATTCAAAAAGTTCGCTAAAATTCGCCCCAAAAGTGTTCGGTTCGCTAATATCAATTGACTATTTCTGCCACTCTTAGGCCAGCTAACTTTTCGTCCGTAAAGCATTGCATTGAACTTTGTTTCCATCGCTACTTGCTGACATAAAGCCAACGGATTGACCGGTTCAAGCGGAAATAACGACGGCGTTAAATTGGCTGAATTTGCCAAATCGATCGTAAGCTGCAACGCCTGCTCAGAAGTCCGAATAATTCGTTGCTGGATCTGAGCTTTATCGGCAGAACTGGTTAAATCGTCGTCCAACAGTAGCGCCAGTTGCCTAATCAAAGCCAGCGGCGTTTTCAGCTCGTGTGCCGCCACCAAAACGCTCGGCAATCCCCCAAAATCAGCATCACTCCACTCTTTACCTGCCATACAATTCTAGTATAGCAAATATGTGATGGGTTTTTCTATTCAGAGATTTTTACAGTGCTCAATATAGTCTGGAAATCTGGTTTAAACGTATCCGCGTCGGTTGAAAAACGAATAGTTTTATCGCGAACTTTCATCAAAACCACAGAGCCGCGCAATTCTTTCTCAAACGTACCGTCAATTCGAGTCGCTGAAATTCCATTAAACTCGGTACTACTTGAGGTCAATTCACCCTTCTTTAGTCGTGATTGATAATCATTCAGCACCGTATCCATATTCTTATTAATAATCTCTAGCCTCAGCGCAAACCGACTATTTTTATTAGTTGTCGAAGGAACTGAAACTGGATGAAGATAAGCTTTATAATCGCCCCTGTCGCTGCCGTCATTTGCTACATATACACTCCAAGTTTTTGGATACATGAATGACACTCGACCGTATTCAGCAGGACCGACAAATTCAATACGCGGGTTTTTTGCTTCTTCAGAAAATTTCTTCTGGTCTGATTCGGCTTGTTCACCCTTCCCTTTAGCTACTTCAATCGCAACTTTACTATCAACGCTGCTTTTTTCTCGGGAATATTGCATGTACGCCCAAATTGCCAAAGATCCAGCAATCAAAAACAATATCAGACAGCCGATTGTGCCGACCATCCAGCCATTAACTGAGCCGCGCTCACTCTTATCTCTCGTCATCATATTGTAAAGTATAGCTTATGCTTTAATTGATGTAAAGATCTTACTCGGCGTTAAAATCCTCGCTAAGAACCTCGATATCATGTCGCATATCTTCCAGCGTGACAGTAATTTTTTTTGACAATTCTCTCGCCTCAATAAACTTCTGTTTTGCCTCGTCCAGATTAAAATCATCGCTTTGAAACCACACGATTTGCTCGTTCAATTCAGCCATCATTTGCTCAATTGTCATGTCGTTGTTCACTATTCTCAATCCTCGCTTTCATAATTATATCTTTTGTTGTAATCTCTACAATATTACCAATCTGTAAATCGCCCTTGATCATTGCATAACCACGACGCAGTGCCATTTCTGGGTCATACTCAGCGATGATTTTTTGTTGCGACAATGTTGCATTTACAGCCGCGTCCACACGACTTGACCACTGTTTGAGTACTTCTTTTTGCAACATTGTTGCATTAAGCGATTGTTCTTCGATAGCTCTAAAAATTGAATCTTTCGCATCAATTAGCCTGTAATGCAAATGCCGAATCACTTCTCGCTTATCAGGAAACAGCAATTGCGCGACGTTACTCGGCGTGGCTGCACGAACATCCGCCGCCAAATCACATAAACTCTCATCAATCTCATGACCAATTCCAGTCATTGTCGGAATGCGACTACTCGCCACCGCCCGTACTAGTTTTTCATCATTAAAACTCGCCAAATCTTCCGCACTGCCACCGCCACGAATCAAAACAATCACATCTGGAGATTCTGACATTTGATTAAAATATGATATTGCTCGAACAGCTTGATCTGCAGCATTCGCACCCTGCACATTAACGTTGGCGACTACGAATTTCACGCCACCCCAACGTTCACTGGAAATCTTCATAAAGTCGGCATATCCCGCCGCTTTTGTACTGGAAATAACAGCCACCCTCTGAGGATATTGCGGCAATGGGCGCTTTCTTTCAGGGCTAAACAAACCCTCGACTGTCAATTTTTGTTTCAAAAGCTCAAAACTTCGCTTCAAATTTCCCTTGCCTAATGGGCGAATCTCTTGGACATTCAAGCTAAAGGCGCCATTATCCCTAAGCGCCGGCATTGCCCGAACGACAACTTTCATTCCATCTTCAATTGGCGTGCGTAAATTGCTAAAACCAACAAAACACCGAACCAGCCCGTCGTCATCCTTCAGATCAAAAAAAGCGTATTTCGGAGGATAAGACTTGAAACTGGAAACCTCGCCCTCAACTTCAACCATTCCAGCAAAAGCCACGTCAAAAGTTTGATTGACAATTGCTATGAAATTGCTAACACTAAATCTGGGGATCATCTGGTTTGCCGTATTTAATCAGTGCGTGTTGATAGAAAATATAGCCAAAGATAATCGTGCCGGTAAGTAAAATTGCTCGCGTCAAAATTATTCCAGCAATCGCCAAATCCGGCGGAGTGCCTGCCATACTTAAGAAAATAATCATAATAGTTTCATAAACGCCGGTTCCTCCGGGCGTAAACACGACAATTGCCGCTAATCCCGCCACGCCGTATCCAACCATCAGAATCGCCGGATTAACAAAAACACCCAGCGACAGAAACGCCACAGCAAACATCGCTACGTCAAAAACAGTGTAGACAGTTCCCCAAATCATCGGTTTTATTAGAAGTTTCGGATGATTGGATAGATCTTGAAAATCATCCTGCATATCAACAAAAAACTCTTCGACTTTCTTCGACTTCATCACTCGTCGCTTCTTGCCTAAGGTTGCAATTTTCACCAATGTATTGATGAACTTAGACAATTTAGCGGCAGTCATCTGCATACGACGCTTTGACGAAAACACGAAAATCAGACCAAACGTCAGCGCCAAAACCACGATAATCAACAAGAAGCTAGCGGCAACGATATAACGATTAACTTTACCGTCAATAGCCAGCGCCAGCACGGCAATCACCAGCAAAACCAAAAGCGACAAAAATCCCGTAACGTAACGAATCACCTGCGCAAATGTCGAACGCGCCGAACTCACGCCAAGCTTATGCATTCGCCACGTCGTATACGAAATTCCACTAACTCCGCCCGACGGGAAAATGTGATTGACCAAATTGAGCTCCAGCGCAATCCTCGTCTGCTCCAACCTGGAAATATGATGAATCAGATTCTTCTCTCTTAAATACGAAAAAATCATCTCGCCGCCAGCGAAGTACACGATAATCTGAAACGGCAATAGTAAGAATAATAGCCATAAATCCGCGTGCAAAAACAGATTCCACGCCTTCACGAGCTCATGCCGAGATAGAAAAATTATTATCGCCAAAACCGCCAACGTCAAAACGCTCATAATGGCTCGTGGCGATTTCAACAATTGCAACACCTTCGGTAACATAACCTTCATTATACCACGATAAATGCTATAATTACGACATGTTTATAGCTATTCTTGGCCGTCAACCAGAAATCTCTATCGCCGAATTAGAGGCAGTTTACGGTGCTAAAAATGTCCAAAAAATCTCCAACCAAGCCGCCACGGTTAATTGCGACAATTTATCAATTGACAATCTCGGCGGAACGATTAAATGCGGACAAGTCACCACGAAGATAAAGTCGCAAAAATCAGACCGCAATACCCTGCTCCAAGCCTCAAAAATTATTGTTGAAAAATACACGAAAAAACTTTCACATAGCCAGAAAAAAATAACGCTTGGAATAAGTTTTTATGGCAATAAAACAGATCCGAGAAACGTCCAAAAAATCGGAATTATCTTAAAAAACAACTTGAAAAAATCTGGTGTTAGTTTGCGTCTAATTCCTAATAAAACCGCCGCTCTGTCCACAGCGACCTCTCACAATAATAAACTCGGCAGGTCTGAGGCGAAAATTGAAATTATCATAGCTAAGAACGTGTACGGAGATTTGATAATCGCTGAAAGTCGTGGCACTCAAAATATCAATTCATATACTCAGCGCGACCGCGAGCGACCAAAGCGCGATGCCTTCGTGGGAATGCTTCCGCCTAAACTTGCGCAAATTATGATTAACCTATCTGGCGCAAAACCTAACGATTACCTCTGGGATCCGTTTTGTGGCACAGGAACGGTATTACAAGAAGCTGCGCTTATCGGCGTGAATGCTTATGGCAGCGATTTGAGCAATAAGATGATATCTTACACAACTGAAAATATGAACTGGGTAGAAAAAACTTTTTCGACAAAAACTTTCTGGCAAGCACATCAGGCCGACGCCACCTCTGTAAAATTAACGAATGAACAGAAGAAGCGGATTTCTCGAATTGTTTGCGAAACATACTTAGGTCAGCCGTTTTCCGCTCCGCCAAGCCCAGAAAAACTTCACGAAGTAGTCGGAAATTGTAATCACATAATTAGCGATTTTCTGCAAAATATCCGCCCGCAGATTTGCCCAGACACGACGCTTTGCATAGCCGTTCCAGCGTGGCAAAATCACGAAGGCAGATTCACCCACCTGCCTCTGATAAAAAACCTTAAAAAACTTGGATATCAACAAATTATCGATAAAAACCTCTTATATTACCGTGAAGATCAAGTTGTTGCCAGAGAAATATTGGTATTAAAACCCGCAGATATAGCCAAAACCGCTTGACAACTGGCTTTATTTTCGATAAACTAGAACAGATTGTTTTATAGAAACTATAAGATAAGGAGTAAAGAATGTCAAAGGTTAAAGCTGGTGGTTCTAGTAAGAATATCCACAACAATGCCGGTCAACGTCTTGGCGTTAAACGATTTGGCGGCCAAAAAGTTACTGCTGGACAGGTCTTGGTCCGCCAAACTGGCGCCACAAAGATCGCTGGTGACGGCACATATGTTAGCCGCAACTACACCATCCACGCTGCAAAAGATGGTGTAGTTGGCTTTAAGTCAGTTAAAAAAACCAAGTTTACCGGCAAATCAGAACGCCGAACGCAAGTTGTTGTTCTTTAATCGGTAAAAACTTTTTATTAAAATAGCTCCGGTAAATACGGAGTTATTTTA
>CALHZJ010000031.1 GCA_938041005.1 uncultured Candidatus Saccharibacteria bacterium
ATCAATGAAGAGCCGGAGGAGACTAGTCAAATTAACTTGATGGACTCGGAAGACGTCGATGAAAAAGTAGATATGTCTTCTGAGAATCAAGCTCCGGCCGTTGATAAAGAGAATGAATCGTCGAGAGAATTACCTATAAAGAAAGATAACTATATAGGGGCTGAAAACGACATAAACTCTGCACCGATTTTGGAAGATTCTACTACAATGGAAGGTTTGGCTGAGAAAGTTATTCCTAATGAGTCAAATTTCTTGCCTGTTCGTGATTTTGTTCAGGTCAATAATGAAATTGATGTGGCGATGAAAGATAACGATAATAATGCACCAGCTGAGACAGAGTTGAACGATGATGGTATACATGAAAGAACTGAATCTGTTGAGTTAATAGAGAATAAGGAGAATTCGCCAACTTTATCGCAACGTGATTTTGAAGAGCGTAAAGTATATTTCGAAGATTCAGAGAATGTTGCCACGTTTGAGGTTTCTGATGATAGTGCGGTTGTGAGTAAAACGGATAATGTGGTGGATGGTTTGGGTGATTGCGTAGAGTTGGATGAAGAAGGTGCGTGTGAATTGGAAGAATTGCCGACCAGCAAGTCTGAAGTAATAGGGCAATTTATTCCCGATTTGAAATTAGCCGATGATGAAATCGATCAGAATAATATTGTCGATAAGGTTGTAAAAAAAGTCGCGGAAAAAACTGAATTGGCTGAAGAATGCGGTGAATCGATTGTTGCAGATGATTGCGATGAGGTAAAATGCTCTGTAAAAATCGAAGAGTCGAGCGATTGTTGTGATAACATTGATAATGTTTTGAAAGAGGATTTAAATGCTCCAGTTCCTCAGGAAATTCCTAATTTACCAGATAATTCATCGGAGGAAAAAGCTAATTATAATTGCGACGAAGATGATGTCAATAATACAAATATGTCCGTCGTTTATTCGGGGCTTTGGGCTGATGATAGTCCGTTGAATCCGGAAGATGATAAGACTTCAAATAGCTATGGTGCCAATATGTTTTTACCTTTAGTGGAATTTCTAGGTTTTTTGGCTATTAAGACCTCTTCGATAAAACAGGAGATAATCATAAGATAAGAATAGGGCATAGTATAATGTTTAATATGACAACAGGTGATAATCGTAAAGAACAAGAACGTACCAAATTACATAATACTATTTGGAAGATTGCAAATGAGCTGAGAGGTTCGGTTGATGGTTGGGATTTTAAAGCATATGTATTGGGATTCTTATTTTATCGGTTTATATCAGAAAATTTAGTTAATTATATCAATGCTGAAGAACGTAAAACTGGCGTGGCTGATTTTAACTACGCTGAACTTAGCGATGATCAGGCGGAGTTTGGTCGTGAGGATACGGTAAATGACAAAGGGTTTTATATTTTACCGAGCGAACTGTTCGAAAATGTTCGTAAGCGCGCTAAAAATGATGAAAATCTGAACGAAACTCTGAGCAAAGTATTTCGTAACATCGAACAGTCGGCTAAAGGTTTTGATAGTGAGGATGATTTTCGTGGGCTGTTTGACGACTTAGACGTCAATAGTAATAAACTTGGCCCGACTGTCGCTAGTCGTAATGAGCGATTGGTGAAACTGATGAATGCTATTGGTGAATTGGAGCTTGGTAGATTTGAAGATAATACAATTGATGCCTTTGGCGATGCGTATGAATATTTGATGACCATGTACGCTGGTAATGCTGGAAAATCTGGAGGTGAGTTTTTTACTCCACAAGAGGTAAGCGAGCTTCTGGCGAAAATAACTGTTGTCGGCAAAACTTCAGTAAACAAAGTTTATGACCCAGCCGCAGGTTCTGGTTCGTTATTGCTAAAATTTGCAAAAGTTTTAGGTAAGGACAATGTTAGGCAAGGCTTTTATGGTCAAGAAATTAATATCACAACGTATAACCTTTGCCGTATTAACATGTTCCTGCACGACATTAATTATGAAAAGTTTAACATTGCGCATGGTGATACGTTAAAAGACCCAAAACATTGGGATGATGAGCCGTTTGATGCAATTGTTTCTAATCCACCGTACAGTATTAAATGGGACGGCGATAGTAATCCAACACTTATTAACGATCCACGATTTAGTCCAGCTGGAGTACTTGCTCCACGCAGCAAGGCTGACTTGGCGTTTACTATGCATATGTTGAGCTGGCTGAGCGCTAGCGGTACGGCGGCGATTGTTGAATTCCCTGGCGCTTTATATCGTGGCGGAGCTGAGGCAAAAATTCGTAAATATTTGGTTGATAATAATTACGTCGATGCTGTGATTCAATTGCCACCAGATTTATTCTTTGGTACGACGATTAGCACATGTATATTAGTTTTAAAAAAGAATAAGACGGCAAGTGATATTTTGTTTATTGACGCTAGTGCCGAGTTTGTCCGTCAGGGTAATAAAAACAAGTTAAGCGAAGATAATCGACAGAAAATCCTGGATAGCTTCACGAATCGGCAAGATATTGATTATTTTGCAAAAGTTGCAACTTATGAAGATGTCGCCGCTAATGACTATAATCTATCAGTTAGCTCGTATGTCGAGGCGGAAGATACACAAGAAGTCATTAATATTACTGAGCTCAATGCTGGCATTGCGAAGATCGTGGCTCGTCAGTCGGAGTTGCGGACGGAAATTGATAAGATAGTTGCAGATCTCGAGGGGAATAATGATAATGCGAGATAGTGGCAATGTCATTGTTTATGTTGATGATAATGGTAAGCCGCAAGTTGATGTTCGGTTTCAGGATGAGATGGTTTGGCTGACGCAGGCGCAATTGGCTGAATTATATAAGTCGAGTAAAGCGAATGTTAGTGAGCATATAAAAAATATTTTTGACGAGGGTGAGCTTGATAAAAATTCAGTTGTTCGGAAATTCCGAACAACTGCCTCCGACGGTAAGAATTATGAAGTAAATTACTATAATCTCGACATGATTATCTCGCTTGGCTACCGCATCAAGTCAAATATCGCCACGAAGTTTCGTATCTGGGCGACCGATCGTTTGCGGGAGTATATCATTAAAAGCCTCAAGTTTTTGAGCGATTTTATAATAGTTCTAGATCGTGTAATCAATATGTTCGTATTGACATTTGTATACACGTTTGTTAGTATAATAAGTGCATCACCCCGTGTTGGATTTTCCTCAGCGGGGCTTTTTGTTATAGCGGAGGGACATAATGTCTAGAAATCTACGTAGTAATCAAAAGAAAGTATTTATAGATGGTGAAAATTTTCGCCAAAGGGTAGTTGAATTGTTATGTAATCAGGATGCTATCGAAGATAAAAACATACACTTTTCACTAGACGTACGCGGTTTAATCGAGGACGTTTTAGGAATTAACGGCGTTGAAATTAATTACTATGCATCAGAAATTAAGATGCCAAGGGGCTATACTCCATCCACAAGGATTCAAGGGCGAGTGAATAAAATCAAGGAAAATTCACGTCGCTGGGTTGCAATGCTGAAGCAGCAAGATATTAATTATATCAAAGCTGGTAATTTGAAGGTGAAGGAGGGTAAGGAATGCAACCACTGCCACAAACCCCAAGAGATTTTGCAGGAGAAGGGTGTTGATGTTCGTATGGCTTTAGATATGCTCGAAATAGCATATAAAACTAAGAATGTAGATATTGTGTCTGTTAGCTCTGACACCGACCTCTGTCCAAGCTATCATAAGATTAGAAAACGCAAATGCAAAACAACCTATATTTGTTTTTCGGATAGCATCAATCGCGCTGTTGCTGCGGCAACGGATGAGATTATCACTATTACACCACAGAAAGTCATGAGCTATTTTCATGAAGAACTGGTATGAAAAGTATTCAAATAGAGATAAAAAACAGTTACGGTATTGTTGATTTTAAGCACAACTTCGAGTATAAAGACGGCACGAAGGGGAGCTGTTGTAATTTCTACGGTCTGTATGCTCAAAATGGCACCATGAAATCATCATTTGCGAAGACTCTCCTTAACCATAGCAAAGGATTGGTGGTATCTGATGAGATTTATAATATACCTGGTAGTTGTACCGTCTCGGGAATAGAACCAGAAAATATACTTTCATACCCTAGCTACGATGGGCGAGTGTATCTGTCTGAAAGCGCTGCGCATCTTGTCGCCAATCAGGAAGCTAAGGAGGTTTATGCTAAGGCGTCGAAAGATGTTATTGAAGCGTTTAGTAAACTAAAATCCAAAATCTCAGAGGTAACAAAAACGAAAGACGATGACAGCGAAGTCGTCATCGAAGACTATTACCGCAGATTTGTTAGTAAAGAGCAGGTGGATAGTGTTACGTTGCCTGCAGTTATTACACTATTAAGAGCCAATCTTTCTGAGATCAAGCAAGGTAAAATACAGTTTTGCGACATCTCATTGAACGTGTTTAATAGCTTTAATTTTAAAAAATTTATAACTAACAAAAAATATCGCGATTTTTTTGGTAGCTTAGTAAAAGCTTACGACGAGATGCGTGTATCTCCTACATATTTTAGAGAAGGGTTTGATTCAAGTAGTGCTCATACGTTAATAAAAGCACTCGACAAATCAAATTATTTTAGCGCAAAACATGAAGTTGTATTAAGAGATAATGAAGATAGAACGACAAAGAATATAAACAGCAAAGAAGAGTTAGAAAATTATCTCAAAACAGACTTCGATCGGATAATCGAAAAATATCCCAATCTTAGAGATGCGCTCAACCAACTTATAGCAGATTTTTCAGTTGGCACAAATGGCGAAGCGCGACGAATTATTGAGGATAAATCACGCAGAGATATACTGCTATTTATGGGTGATGAGGATCGATTTTACAAAAATATGTGGTTCGGTTACTTGAGTGGGTGCGTTGAAGAGATTGAGAATCTGCTAAAAGTCCATGATTACTCAAAATCAAAGATTGAAGAAGCCTTGAAAAAGGCGAACGATGTTGATACGGAGTGGGAGGATGTTATTAATATTTTTAATGATAGGTTTAGCTCACTACCGTATAGTATAGATATTGTGAATAAAAAGGATGCGATAGTAGAGGACTTGGTATCACCAATCTTTGAGTTTAAGTTTAGAAATCCACGTAATCCTAGTGCGCCATACAGGGAGCGTCCAGATAATTTAGGTCAGCTAAGTGTACTTGGTAGAGTTTTAAGCAACGGTGAACGTAAAGCACTTTATTTG
Organism: uncultured Candidatus Saccharibacteria bacterium; assembly: GCA_938041005.1. Classification (GTDB taxonomy): domain Bacteria; phylum Patescibacteriota; class Saccharimonadia; order Saccharimonadales; family Saccharimonadaceae; genus Nanosynbacter. Next base: position 5,197 of record CALHZJ010000031.1, read on the forward strand.
TTAAATATAATTTTTGATGCAAAAAAGAAGCTTAAAGATGGTGTAGATACCCTGCTAGTTCTGGATGACGTCGTAGAATCTTTTGACTACAGAAACAAATACGCATTTTTTGAATATCTACAGGAATTGGCATCTCAAAACAGTCATTTATATATTATTTCACTAACTCATAATTTTGATTTTTTTAGGCTTGTGTATGAAAAGTTATATCCGAAAAACGAGAAGCAGTTTAGACTAGTTATTTCAGATGAGAACAATAACCTTAGTGCTGAAGAAATGTTTGACCCTCGTGTATTTGGAAATTATAAAAAAGATGCCGCTACAGACAAGTCTGCCTGGGTGACAATGATACCGTTTGCTAGAAATATTGTTGAGTTTCAGCATGACAAAACTCACGACGATTATAAAGAACTAACCAGGGCTCTTCATACTATGAGCAGCAACGTGACCGTAGGAGATATTCAGCAATGCCTGCAATCCGTAATCTCAGTTACTGACACGCCATTTGATAGATCGCTAAATATCCATGAGGCTATTATTTTGTATGCTAAAGAAGTAGCAGCTGACACAGCCGATGGTTTTAGTCTAAAAGATAATCTAGTACTGTCTATCGGTACGCGCTTATGTATAGAGCGATATATCATCAGTAAGATATCAAAAGAAGATTACAGGAATGCTGTAAACAAAGAGTGTGATCTAACTCGCAAGCTACTGATACTTTATAGTAATAACTGCTCAGATCCAAATAAGCAAACCCTCTCAAAAATGTTTAATAAAGCTGCGGCTATTGTTGATGGTACTATACATATTAATTCATTTATGTACGAGCCTTTGGTTGATATCGGTACATGGGAGATGAAAAAGATGTTTAATGAAATATATCACGAAACTGATCATCTAGGAGAATTATGAGTAAAATTGATGATTTGATTAAAGAGCTGTGTCCGGATGGGGTGGAGTTTAAAGAACTGAGCCAACTTGCCAAGATACTTAATGGATATGCGTTTAAAAGTGAAAAATATTCACAGAATGGGATTAGGGTAATTAGAATTTCTGATGTTCAAAAAGGAAGGCTGTCTGATAAGGATATAAAGTACTATCCCTTAGAGTATAAATCCGAGATCTCGAAATATTTATCGTCAGAAAATGACTTGGTGATGTCGCTGACAGGAAACGTCGGTCGTGTTGCTATGATAACGAAGAGTGCTTTACCTGCTGGATTAAATCAGCGAGTTGCCTGTGTTAGGCCAGGTGAAGAAATCCTAACTAGATATTTATTTCATTTTTTCGATCAAGATACCTTTGAAAAGGCAGCTTTTGAGAGTTCGACTGGTGGCGGACAAAAGAATATGAGTACCGTGTGGTTATCAAAATTCC
>CALHZJ010000032.1 GCA_938041005.1 uncultured Candidatus Saccharibacteria bacterium
TAATTGGAATTAGCTTTTAAAAATGAAATCATATTATTTTTTGTTATATTAGAACTATCAATATAATACTTATCAAATAATTCTTTTTTTATTTTTAAACTTTTAAATTGAAGTTTAGAAAACCACTTTTTATTTATAAGTCCATAAGACATATTAATTGATGATTCTATAAGTTTATTTGTCATTTTCATTGGACACACCAAAGCACTTTCAATTATTGTATATTCACATATATTGTCTCTTTTTGACAATATATCTAATAAAATTTGTGCTCCTAATGAAAGTCCTCCTATAAGTTTAACATTTCCGTTATAATTATTATCAATATATTCAATTATTTCATTTGCATTACTTTCAATAGAAGTAAAATCTCTATCACTTCCTGAATGACCATCTAATATTGGTAATATTACATGATAATCACTTTTTAATATTTCTGACACTTCTTCATAATTCCACCATGATAATCCACCACCATGTAATAACATAATAATATCTTTATTAGATTTTCCATATTCTTTAACTATCATAAAATCACCCCTTAGTTAAATTATACTATCTCTGCATAGATAGATATAAAAAATAAACGCCCTGCAATGAGGACGTTTATTTGATTTGCGTGAGGCTTAGTAAACCTTCAACAACAATTCACCACCAAGTTTAGCCTTGGCTGCTTCGGCACCAGTCATGACACCTTTTGATGTTGAGATAAGTACCAAACCGCGACCACTCTTTACCTTTGGAATCTCGCTAGCGCCGACGTAAACGCGACGACCAGGTTTTGAGATGCGGGTAATTTCGTTGATGGTGCTGTTAGTTCCTTTTTCATTGATAGTAACTACCAACACGCCGCGAGGCTTAGCATCTTCCAGCTTGACGTCTGCCAAGTAGCCGTTTTTAACTAATTGTTCAGCGATAACTTTCTTCATCTTGCTGGACGGAACACGAACTTCCGTTTTGCCAACCAATTTCGCATTACGGATGCGAGTCAGAAGGTCGGCGATTGGGTCTGTAGTTTGCATAGACATATTCTAATCTCCTTTCCTTCTTACCAACTACTCTTTGTTATGCCTGGGATTTCACCCTTGGCTGCTTTTTCGCGGAAATTGATACGGCTCAAGCCGAACTGACGCATGTAGCCGCGTGGGCGACCAGAGATGCTATCACGGTTCTTGTGCCTGGTTGGACTAGAATTGCGAGGCAATTTCTGCAAACCATCGAGGTCGCCAAGTTCTTTCAACTCAGCACGCTTGGCTGCAAACTTAGCAATCATCTTCATACGCTTCTTATCACGAGCGACCATTGATTTCTTAGCCATTACTTGACGCCTCCTTTCTTCTCAAACGGCATGCCGAATTTTTCTAGCAACGCCTTAGAAGCTTCCTTGTTGCCGTTCTTGATAACAAATGTGACCTGCAAACCGTGCAAAACCTGAGTTTCCTCAAACGTCAATTCTGGGAAAATCGATTGCTCGGTGATACCTAGATTGTAATTGCCACCTTTATCAAACTTTAAGCCAACGCCATGGAAGTCGCGAACACGAGGCAAAGCAACGTTAATCAAACGATCCATGAACTCGTACATACGAGCGCCGCGCAAAGTTACGCTAACACCAATTGGCGCGCCCATACCTTTACGAATGCTAAATGTCGCGATTGATTTTTTGGCTTGTCGAGCCACTGGTGCTTGACCGGTGATTTTCTCGACAGTGTTTTTGACAATTTCGAAATGACGCTTGTCATCTTTCTTTTTGCCGGTACCAACGCTCACGACGATCTTTTCCAAAGCTGGCACTTCATGCACGTTCTTTAGATTCAATTCGGCTTGTAGTTCCTTAAGGTAAGTTCCTTGATACAAGGCTTTCAAGCGAGGAGCTGGCACGACAGTTTTCTTTTCTGCCATTATTTAATCTCCTTATTTTTTACCTGGCGAGCAACACGAGTTTTGCCGCCGTCAGCATTCTTTACTAAACCAACCCGACTGGTTTTGCCTGATTTCTCATCAACAACCAAAGCGACTTTGCTGATATCCATTGGTACGTGAATATCTTTTTTGCCGCCTTTTGGATTGTACTGGCTTGGCTTAACGTGGCGATGTCCAACGCCAACACCTTCAACCAAAACAGTTTGGTCTTTGGTGTTAACTTTTAGAACTTTACCAGTTGTGCCTTTATTTTTACCAGCAATAATTTTTACGGTATCGTCTTTATGAATACGAGCCATTAGAGTACCTCCGGAGCTAAGCTGACGATCTTCATGTAGCCCATATCGCGAAGTTCGCGTGGAACTGGACCGAAGACACGAGTAGCTTTTGGCTGCTTGTCATCGTTGATAATCACTACGGCATTGTCGTCAAAACAGATTGTTGAGCCGTCTTTGCGATGAATTTGATCGCGAGTACGAACAACTACAGCCTTAACAACAGATTTTTTCTTAACGTTACCGGTTGGGCTAGCATCTTTTACCGAGCAGACGATTACGTCGCCAACGCGAGCGTAACGGCGTCGTGTGCCACCAAGAACGCGGATACACAAAACTTCCCTAGCACCTGAGTTGTCGGCTACCTTAAGGCGAGATTCTTGTTGGATCATTTGTCGTCCTCCTTAGCCTCTTCCTTAGTTTCGCCAGAAACTTCATCCTTTAGTTTGATAGAACCGCGAGACTTTTCAATCACCTTAACTAGAGTAAAGCTCTTAGTCTTGGAAATTGGGCGAGTCTCTTCGATTTGCACCTTGTCGCCTTCACCTGCTTCGTTGGTTTCATCGTGAGCAGTGTATTTGCGAGTCACGGTGTACTGCTTGCCGTATAGCGGATGCGTTTCGCGGCTAGTGACCGTCACGGTGATGGTCTTGTCGCGCTTGGCACTCGTTACGACGCCAATCAATGTTCGTCGGGCCATTACTTGCTCTCCTTTGTATTATTAATTTGTGTCAGCAGGCGTGCAATTTCCTTTCGGAGTGAACGCAACGCTTTTGGATTAACTAATTCGCCAGCAGCGTGAGAACGTTTTGCCTGAAGTAGGTCGTTTCGCTTTTCAGCCAATTCCTTCTTCAAATCGTCAATCGTCTTAACAACTGCCGCTTTAACAGATTTCTTCGTTTCAGCCATTTATGCGTCCTCCCGCTTGATGAACTTACATTTGACTGGCAATTTGTGGCTAGCCAGACGCATTGCTTCGCGAGCGACTTCCTCTGAAACACCCTGCATCTCAAACAGAACAGTACCAGCCTTTACCTTAGCAACGAAGAATTCTGGGTTACCTTTACCGCCACCCATCTTCAAGCCAAGTGGCTTTCGGGTAACTGGAGTGTGAGGGAAGATTCGAATCCAAATCTTACCGCCACGCTTGATGTAACGAGTCATCGCCTGACGAGCAGACTCGATTTGGCGGGAGTTGATGCGCTCATTTGATTGTGATTGCAATGCAAAGTCGCCGAACGCGATGTAATTGCCACGAGTTGCTTGACCGCGGTTTTTTCCAATACGCACTTTGCGGTGCTTAGTTTTCTTTGGTAACAGCATTTAGCGACTCCTTTCTCCCTTATAAATCCACACTTTCACGCCAATGATACCAGCTGGTGTCTGAGCGCGAGCACAGTGGAAGTCAATATCAGCGCGCAAGGTGTGTAGAGGCACTGAGCCTTCAATTACCTTTTCGCGACGTGCCATTTCAGCGCCGTTCAAACGACCAGCCACCTCAATACGAATACCTTTAGCGCCAGCATTCATGGTGTTTTGTGCGGTCATTTTAGTTGCACGGCGGAAGTTGATTCGGCGCTCCAATTGGCGAGCGATATTCTCAGCTACCAATTTGGCTGCCAATTCTGGACGGCGAACTTCTTCAATGTTGATACGAACTGGCTGACCAGCGATCTTCTCAACTTGCTTCTTCAATTCGTTCACGCCAGCACCGCCGCGACCGATAACAACACCAGCTTTTGCTGTGTGAATTGTAATCGTGATCAAGTTAGCGCTACGCTCAATCTCAATGCGATTGATAGTTGGGCGTGAGGCAAATTTCTTTTCAATCAACTCGCGGATTTCGTGATCCTGACGAATCGCCTCTGCAAACTCTTTTTTATTGGCCGTAAACCAACGAGAGCTCCAGTTCTTATTGACCTGTAGGCGGAAGTTGATTGGATTCACTTTTTGACCCATTTACTTCTCCTCCTTTTTTGCTGCCGGTTTAGCGGCTTTTTTAGCTGCAGGCTTAGCGGCTTTTGCTTCCGCCTTAGCTTCGGCCTTTTTTGCAGGCGCTTTCTTTGGCTTTTCTGTACCAGTTACTTCAACCAAAATATTTGAAGTCTTTTTCTGGAATGGCAAAGCGCGGCCACGTGATGCAGGCTTAAAGCGGCGCAAACGTGTACCAGTAGTAACACTCAAAGTAGTAATTACCAAACTTTTAGCGTCCAAGTCGTGGTTATTAATAGCGTTTGCCTTAGCGCTTTCGATAGCCTTCTTAACTGGGCTAGCAGCGCGCTTTGGAACGTGCTCTAAGATAACTAGCGCATCAGCTACAGTACGACCTCGCACTAATGCTGCAACTAGACTTACCTTACGTGGTGCCTGGTCAACACCTTTAGCGTAAGCACGGACAGTATAAGTTGTATCAGCCATGATTACTTCTTATCCTTTCCACCGTGTTTACGGAATTTACGAGTTGGACTAAACTCACCGAGCTTATGACCAACCATGTTTTCGGTAATCAGCACTGGTACGTGCACTCTACCGTTGTGAACAGCAATCGTTCGACCAACCATCTCTGGTGTAATAGTCGAAGCGCGCGCCCACGTTTTGATAACGGTTCGATCGTCAAGGCTAAGAGCAGCAATTTTCTTTGCTAGCTTTACATCGACGAATGGACCTTTCTTTAATGAACGACTCATCGTGATTTACCTCTTCCTCTTCGCGTCGTGACGCGTGCGTACGATTAATTTATTCGAGCCTTTACGGCGACGAGTTCGATAACCTAATGTCAATTGACCCCAAGGAGTACGTGGTGCTTTACCAGTACCGTGGCGACCACCGTCACCACCACCATGTGGGTGGTCTGCGGCGTTCATAACGACACCACGAACGGTTGGGCGAATACCCTTGCGACGTTTGCGACCAGCTGAACCGATCTTAACATTTTGGTGCTGGACGTTACCGACTACACCGATAGCAGCGGTAGCTTCCAAGCGAACTTTGCGAACTTCGCCAGATGGCAATTTGATAGTTGCATAGTTGCCTTCTTTTGCCATCAACTGAGCTTTAGCACCGGCAGCGCGTACCATTTGTGCGCCCTTACCAGCGGTCAACTCAATAGCGTAAATCATCGTACCAACAGGAATAACTGACAATGGCAAGCGGTTTGAAGCCTCAATTGGAGCTTCTTCACCAGTTCGGATAGTTTTACCCTTAACCATTGAGGTGTCAGCCAAGATGTAGTGGTACAAATTGTACTGATCCTTAACTCGAGCAATACGAGCTGAGCGGTTTGGATCGTATTCGATTTCTTCAATCGTCAAGGTCAAGCCTGCTGGCAAATTGTGATTCACCAAGCGGTAGTGACGACGAACGCCGCCTCCGCGATGACGAACAGTAATTCGACCTTGGTTGTTGCGACCGGCATTTTGCTTTTTAGCTTTAATCAGACTTTTAAGAGGTTTTCTTGTTGTAATGTCTGACAAATCCTGACTCGTCATGCCGCGACGAGCAGGAGTGGTTGGATTGTAAGCTTTCACTGGCATTACTTGGTCTCCTCCATCTGCTGCTCTACTGCGTCAAACACATCGAGCTTATCGCCTTCTTTCAGCGTCACGTAAGCCTTCTTCCAATCCTTGCGCGTTGTTGTGCCAGGATAACGATTCTTGCCTCGTGAGAAGCGTACAGCCTTGCCGTCTTGTACTAAGGTTTTAACCTTAACTACAGTAACGCCAAATTGCGCTTCTACAGCTGATTTGATTTCGTTCTTATTCAAGTTAAGTGGAACGCGTAGCACATATACACCGTTGGCGCTCTGTGCGTAAGCCTTTTCACTAACGCGTGGGATAATAATCGTCTGTTTCATATTACGCTTCCTCCTTACCCAACCATGCAGTAATTACAGGTAGAGCTTTCGGTGTTATAACGATTGTATCCGCATTCAGAATGTGATAAACGCTTAGATAATTAGCGCGAACCACCAAAACGTTCTGAATATTGTTTGTAGCACGCATAAGTTCTGGCGTCTTCTCATCTACAACGATCAGAACACGGCGCTCGAACTTGTTGTCAGCTAGGAACGTTGCTACTTCCTTAGTCTTGCCAGTAGTCTTAACGTCTTTGATGACAATTTTCTTAGCCTCGTTAGCTACAGTCAAAGCTTGGCGAACTGCCACTTTCTTAGCAGTCTTTGACAATTTTTTAGTGTAGTTTTCGTTACCACGTGGGCCAAATACCACACCGCCGCCGCGCCAGATTGGGTTACGGCTTGAGCCGAAACGTGCTCGACCAGTTCCCTTTTGCTTCCATGGTTTTTTACCACCACCAGAAACTTCGCCGCGCTGCTTGGTTGTAGCGCTAGCTAGGCGTGCGTTTGCCAAGTAGCTGTCATATGCCAATTTCAACAATTCGTGATTTGGCACTTCCACAGCAAAAATGTCTTTAGGAAGTTTGGTTGAATCTGCCATTACTTGTTACCTCCTAAAATAATCAGCCCCTTTCGTGGTCCAGGAACAGCGCCCTTAACCCCGATTAGATTGGTCTCTGGATCAACATATGCCACTTCCAAGTTCTTAACAGTAACACGTTCGTGACCCATGTGGCCAGCCATCGTCTTACCCTTGAAAACTTTTTGTGGATACATCGAGCCAATTGAACCTGGCTTACGAGTATTACCTTTACCACCGTGCGTCTTACGATGACGCTTAAAGTTGTGGCGTTTAATGGTTCCAGCGAAACCTTTACCTTTGCTGGTTCCGGTTGCATCGACAAAATCGCCGACTTCAAACGCGGAAACATTAATTTCACTGCCAACTTTCAGATCCTCTGGAATCTGGTCGACACGGAATTCCCGAATATGTTTCGGGGTCACTTGGGCTGGCTTAACGTGTCCAGCCACGGCCTTGCTCAGGTTCTTACCCTCTCCAAAAGCTACCTGTACCGCATTGTAACCGTCGGTTTCGACAGTCTTCACCTGAGTAACGGTGACAGGGCCGGCTTGGATCAGCGTTACCGGAATGGCTTTGCCGTCTTCAGCCAAGAGCTGGGTCATACCAAGTTTGGTACCGAGAAGTGTTTTCACTTTTCCTCACTCCCACTTAAATACTCCTGATGACGTGCGGTTTCTGGATTCTGGGAGAACGTTAAATGTAAACATCCGCTCATAACCAGACCTGCTCATTCACCAAGGAGAACAGTTGATATTACGCGTAATAGAAATTACCTCGTAATTATAGCACATGAAGCGATAGACTGTCAACGAGTCCGACTAGGGTTAGCCCTCTGAGGAATCTGATTTTTTATAAATAGTTGCTAAGTTTGTACCAAGAGTGTGTACTTTGCCCGATCCCATAACTTGAGCGCCCACTAACACTGCCATTTTCGTGTCTGCGGAACATTCTTCTGCTAAATAATCGAACACGTTTAGTCCGCTTGGGTAACACAAATCCGGAAAGGCTTGGCGTAGCTCACCTAGATTTCCTGTAGTAAGTTCTATCTCTTCTCTACTGTGTATAAGCTTTGCTGATAAGCATGCTAATGTATAGCCATCTTGTCGCAGTGATTCTGCGTCTCTCTCGATCCGCCGAGTAGCCTCTTCCAAGTCATCCCCGAACATTTTCTTATAGGCGGCTTCCAGGGCAGCTTCTTGTTCGCGCTTTTCTCTGTCTGCTCGCTGTTGCCTGATTGCATATTCGGATCGTTTAAGAAGCTTTTTTAATTTCTCTTCGCGCTCCTCGTCAGTTAAGGCAAAAAAACTCTTCACTTTTAGATTTCTTACTCTCGTAATCATCTATGCTCCCGCATGATATAGCTCCTCGGACGCTCGCTTTGCTAAAGCCAAGACACTCCAGTATAGCTAGCCTACCTAAGTTTGAAGCTCCAGGCTGAAGATATTCGCAAAGAAGGCTGTCCTCATCTAGTTCGTCGTCGAGCACTTGACGGCGCAGAGTAAGGATCGTCCCTTCAGTTACTTTAGCGTACCTATCTATCAAGCGATCTCTATTTTCTTTAGCAGTCATCCCTGACTTTATACATTTATCTACCACCTGTGTTGTTTTTTGCCTACTGCGGCGTTCTGCTTCTGACTCTACTAACAGACGAAATGTAGCCGTTATGATTTTATAGCCGGGATCTTCCCGTAAATTGTCAGCATTGCCGAAGACGGCCAAGGCTTCTCTCTGTTGAGGATTCAACTCCTCTTCTGGTGGAATTATGGGCCAAGTATCTGGACGTCGTTCGTTAAAATACTCTACAACATCTGGATCTGATGGCAGATCCGGCCCATAATTAACCTTTATATCAGCAGCTTTAATACCGTCTAAAATAGTTGGGATCGACGGAGAGTTAAATCTAGTGTTTTCCATATTTTTATTATACTAAAAAATAGATAGAATGTCAATCATAGTATTTACATTAAGTATATTTCGTAAGCATAAGCTAAATCATCACGCCAACTGGCGTAAACGAAGTCAGAATTGCCATGAAAATTATCGTGACATACCAAATTTTCCGGTTGAATTGGTATTTCTCAATCTTTAATACCAGCAGCAACGCAATGAATAGCCCGGCAGGAATAGCCTGGACGACCAAACCGCCAACTTCAATTGGATTTTTTAGACGAAGCCACAGCGCACTTAATATCACAAAAACCACCAATTTCAAGAAAAATGACCCGTCATTGTCATAAATGCGTTCGCGCCCCTTGCGACTAAATAGCTCGCTAGACTTCGAGCGATTGCGAGCATAAGTACGAGTTTTTTGTTTTGTCATAAGCTAAATGGAATTATAGCATAAAAAATCCGCCCCATTCAAGAGGCGGAAATTTTATATATCGTTAAATTACATACGAATTTCAGCGTCAACGCCAGCTGGCAAGTTCAAGTTCTGCAAGCTGTCGATTGTCTTTGGTGTAGCGTTTGTAATGTCAATCAGACGCTTGTGAACGCGGCGCTCGTAAGATTCACCACCAGTTTTGTAAACGTGTGGACTCTTTACGACAGTGTAAGTGCTGCGTCGAGTTGGCAAAGGCACTGGACCAGCCACGTTAGCACCTGTGCGAATTGCGGTGTCGATAATTTGTTTTGCTGATTGGTCGATGACTTTGTGGTCATAAGCCTTCAGACGAATACGGATTTTAATTCCTGTATCTTGAGCCATAGCTCCTCCTCTTATGTGCAATCTCGTAACCTCTAATTGCCCTATTTATAGTCAATCGAGTTCTCGAGATAAATTATTATTAACTATGCGATTATATCAGCAATTTTCCGCTTTATCAAGATGAGAAATCATTTCCGCGATAATTCCAGATGATTTATTCAAAGATTCTTTTTCTCGCTCGGTAAGTGGATAGCCCGCCAAAATCTTCACGCCGTCGCTACTGATTGTTGATGGCAATCCAAGTACAACATTATTCAAGCCATATTCGCCTTCAGCCAAAGAGCAAACGGGATAAACCGTGTGCGTCGATTTTCGAAGCGCCGAAACAATCTTAGACACGACAAACCCAATCGCAAAATACGTCGATTTCTTCGTTTCAATCACCCGATACGCTCGGTCGCGAACCTTCTGCTCAATTCCGTCAATCATTTCCTCCGTAAACCCGGGATATTCCTTGATTGGCACTTCACCAATTTGCGCCGTTTCAATTGTCGAAAATGACGAATCGCCGTGCTCGCCCAGAATATAAGCATCAACCGCTTTGCTGTCGACATTGAACGCGTCCGCCAAATACGACTTCATTCGCGAAGTATCAAGCGTCGTGCCCGTCCCAAACACGCGATTTTTCGGCAAACCAGACTCCTTAAGCGCCACGTAAGTCAGAACATCAACCGGATTACTGACAATCACCAAATACGGCTTCGCACCATTCGCCATAATATTTTTCACAATATCACGCATAATTTTTGCGTTAACGTCAATCAATTCCAACCGAGTCTGTCCAGGAAGTTGCGGCGCACCCGCAGTAATCACAACGATATCATCGTCATTGATATCAGAATAATTTCCCGTATGAACCACGACATTTCTGTCAATTCCCATCGCATCATTAATGTCGGCCGCTTGACCCCAAGCCAGATCCTCATTACGATCAATCAACACAATCTCCTCAATGACACTACGCAATGCGCACGCATAAGCCGCCGTTGCACCAACCATTCCGCCTCCACCAACAATTAGCAATTTCTGTTTATTCACCAAAATCTCCTTTTTTCTGTTTTATATTAGATATCTTTATTCTGCCATAAACATTACCGCTTTGTCAATTAACTTTACTTTACAGCAAAAAATATGTATAATATCGGCAATCTATTAACTTTTACATATTATCAACGGGAGGATATATGGAAAAAAGAACGTTTACAGAAAAAGCGCCACGCGACAAAGTATATCGAGCACTTGCAGTGTTCGCTTTACTGCCGTCATGCTTCTTAGCCGGATGCGCAGGTGAGAAAGGAGTTGATGCTGGAAGTTCAAGTCCATCTCCATACGGCAGCTCTGAGACTACTACATCTCAGCCAGAAAATAGCAATACCGAGAATCCGTCACAAAATAAAAAAGATGATTCTGCGGGAAAAATAGACATAGAAAAGAATTCGATTTATTATTCAGAAAATGGCACTCGAGAAGGGTTTACAACCTTTTGCGGATACGGCCAATATCACAACCCTGGAATGGCGGATTGCTCCATGTATCTCTGCGACGGCAATGACTTAGTTAGAATTGATTTTAACAATATGGACTTCACTAAAGAAACTCAAGGAGGAAAAAGAATGCCCAATATTTCAGACCTCCTGAACAAAACAGATGAGCTATACACATTTCATGACTACCCCTCAACTGAAATCACAAAGGGTTCAGACGAATGCAAAGAAAAAAGTAACAGTGTAGGACAATTTACTAAAACTGTATCCTTCCCGCGCGGCGAAAATGAGCAATATCTCTGCCTTCCTCAATTTATGACCACAAGGGATGGTAAAAAAATGGGCATGAAGGTTACAAAGACTACATCTGCCAATAAGAAAGACAATGACGGTCCGCGCTATCCGTTCTATACACTAGACATTTCCGAAGAATGTTTTGACACAAGATTCCTTGATTAGATATATAGTTCAGTAGCAATCAAAATCCCCCGAAAGTTCGGGGGATTTAATTAGGCTTGTGTTATCAAGATTATTTGTTAATCTTTGTAACAACACCAGCACCAACTGTACGGCCACCTTCGCGGATAGCAAAGTTCAAACCTTGCTCCATAGCGATTGGTGCAAGCAACTTAACCTTGAAGGTTACAGTGTCGCCTGGCATAACCATTTCTTTGTCAGCTGGCAATTCAACTTCACCAGTAACGTCAGTTGTGCGGAAGTAGAACTGTGGCTTGTAGCCCTTTGAGAATGGAGTGTGGCGACCGCCTTCTTCCTTCTTCAAGATGTAAACTTCAGCTTCAAACTCAGTATGTGGAGTAATTGTGCCTGGCTTTGCCAAAACTTGACCGCGCTCAATGTCGCTGCGCTCAATACCACGTAGCAAGACACCTGCGTTGTCACCTGCTTGACCTTGGTCAAGAGATTTCTTGAAGGCCTCAATACCAGTTACAACTGACTTCTGAGTTGGCTTCAAACCAACGATTTCAACTTCGTCGTTCAATTTAACAACACCTTGCTCGATACGACCAGTTGCTACTGTACCACGACCCTTAATAGAGAAGACGTCCTCAATTGGCATAATGAATGGTTTGTCCATGTCACGTGCTGGCTCTGGAATGTAGCTGTCCATTGCGTCAACCAATTCCATAATAGCGTCTTCGTATTTCTCGTCACCTTCAAGAGCCTTAAGAGCAGAACCCTTGATGATTGGAGCGTCTTTGTCGAAGCCGTTCTTTTCAAGAAGTTCGCGAACTTCTTCTTCGATCAGCTCAACCATTTCCTCGTCAGCCATGTCCATCTTGTTCAAGAAGACAACGATCTTTGGCACACCAACCTGCTTTGCAAGCAAAACGTGCTCACGAGTCTGAGGCATTGGGCCGTCAGTTGCAGCGATAACCAATACCGCACCGTCAACCTGAGCAGCACCGGTGATCATGTTCTTGACGTAGTCAGCGTGTCCTGGCATGTCAACGTGTGCATAGTGACGATTCTTTGATTCATACTCTTGGTGTGAAGACGCGATAGTAATACCACGTTGCTTCTCTTCTGGTGCGTTGTCGATCTGGTCGTACGCAACAGGTTTGTTAACTGCGCTTGGTAGGCGCTTTGCCAACACTGCAGTAATCGCAGCAGTCAGCGTAGTCTTACCGTGGTCAACGTGGCCCATTGTACCAACGTTAACGTGCGGTTTGCTTCGGTCAAATGCATCTGCCATTTGTAGAAGTTCTCCTTAATTTAATTATTATTTTTCACGCGGGTACAGTCCATAAAAAAGACCTCACGGCGTATGAGTTTAATTATAACGATTTTCCAATCAGTTGTAAATAGCCTATTTCTTACTATAATACTTCGCCAGGAACGAATCGCGGAACTCGTAAAAAGTCCCATCCTCCAAGCTGGCTCGAATATCGTCAACCAACTTAACGATAAATCGCTCATTATGAATTGACAACAACGTTCCAGCCAACGACTCGCGAGCGTGCAAAAGATGACAGAGATAAGCCGCCGTGTAATTCTTGCAAGTATAGCAATCGCAGTCGTCCATAATTGGCGCAAACATCTCACGGTATTTTCGACCGCGCACATTGACCCGACCAAACGGCGTATACGCGGCGCCGTTCCTAGCTACTCG
>CALHZJ010000033.1 GCA_938041005.1 uncultured Candidatus Saccharibacteria bacterium
AATAGCGGATATGGAGCCGCAAGATATTCCGAGTGACCACAAGAAGCTTTTTGTGGATATATTCAACGACTTTCTGAAGAGTTATAATTGGAAGATAGAGGATTAAAGAAAAATGCCAGAAAATTATCAATTGATTTCAGAAAATAATAATAGTACCGTCGTTAGCGATTATGTTTCGCCATATCAGCGAGCCACGAATTATCAGAGCGAGGCGGAATTAGAGCAGGAGTTAATCAAACAATTGCAAGCGCAGGCGTATGAGTATTTGCCGATTAAGAGTGAGAGCGATTTAATACAGAATCTGCGCACGCAGCTGGAAAAGTTGAATAATTATACGTTTTCTGATGTCGAATGGAAGCGGTTCTTTGCGGAGCGGATTGCTAATGGCAATGAGGGCATACCTGAGAAAACTTTCAAAATCCAGGAAGATCACATGCAATTATTGCAGCGAGATAACGGCGAGGTGATTAATATTCGGCTGCTGGATAAAACGAACATACATAATAATTATCTGCAGGTAATTAATCAATATGAAGTTTCGGGCGCGCGTGATAATCGCTATGATGTGACACTGCTGGTGAATGGCTTACCGCTGGTGCATATCGAGCTAAAAAGGCGTGGCGTTCCCTTACAGGAAGCTTTCAATCAGATTAATTGCTATCAGCGGGATAGTTTTTGGGCGGGCAGTGGATTGTTTGAATACGCTCAATTGTTCGTGATTAGTAATGGTACGCACACAAAATACTACAGTAATACGACACGCTGGCAACATATTTATGAGGCGGGAAAGTCAGACTCGCATCGTAGCAAGAAAACCAGCAATAGTTTTGAGTTTACCAGCTGGTGGGCGGATGCTAAAAATCGCCCAATTACCGATTTGATAGATTTTACGGCGACCTTTTTATCCAAGCATACATTGTTAAATGTGTTGACGAAATATTGCGTGTTTACTAGTGACAAATTATTGCTGGTGATGCGTCCGTATCAAATTGTAGCAACTGAGCGTATTTTGAATCGTATCCAGATTGCTACAAATTATAAAAAGCTCGGTACCATTGAGGCTGGCGGTTATGTGTGGCACACGACAGGTAGCGGCAAAACGTTGACTAGTTTTAAGACGGCTCAGCTGGCAAGCAAATTGGACTATATCGACAAGGTGCTTTTTGTGGTTGACCGTAAAGACCTCGACTATCAGACGATGAAAGAGTATGACAAGTTTCAGGAAGGTGCGGCAAATAGTAATACTAGTACGCGGGTTCTGACGAAGCAACTGGGTGATCCGAATGCGAAGATCATTATCACGACTATTCAGAAGCTTGACACATTCATTAAGCGCAATCAGGGGCACAAGGTTTTTGATGATCACATGGTTATTATCTTTGACGAGTGCCACCGTTCGCAATTTGGTGATATGCATCATTCCATTACTAAGAGTTTTAGAAATTATCATCTATTTGGATTTACGGGTACGCCGATATTTGCTGATAATGCGTCTAGTGGCGGGCGAGTTGATTTGCGGACAACTGAGCAGGCGTTTGGCGATAAGCTACATACCTACACGATCGTTGATGCGATTACTGATAAGAATGTGTTGCCGTTTCGGATTGACTATATTCGTACAATCCGTGAAGCGGACGGGGTTGACGATCAGCAGAAGGTGCGAGATATTGATCGTGAACGAGCATTGAACGCTCCAGAGCGTATTAGCAATGTTGTGCAATATATCCGTGATCACTTTGACCAAAAAACCATGCGTAAAGCTAAGTCATATGCATTTACGCGACTGATGAATGTTCATGAAGTTGCGTCGGCGCGAGACAGAGCGGCAGTTGCAGAGGCGAAAGATAAAATTCGGCTGAGTGGATTTAATTCAATTTTTGCAGTGAGTTCAATTGATACGGCGAAGCTTTATTACAATGAGTTTAAGCGCCAGCAAGCTGAGATTCCTGAGTCGAGGCGGTTAAAAATTGCTACGATTTATAGCTACGGAGCCAACGATCCTGATCTGGAAATGGACGGCATGGATGACGAGAATTCAGAGAACACTGACGGGTTAGATGTTTCGTCTCGTGATTTTCTGGAAGGTGCAATTCGCGATTATAATGCGACGTTTGGTACAAATTACGACACTAGTGCTGAACGGTTTCAGAATTATTACAAAGACGTGAGTTTGCGCATGAAGAATCGAGAAATTGATTTGCTAATCGTGGTGAATATGTTTTTGACGGGATTTGACGCTACGACTTTGAATACGTTGTGGGTTGATAAGAACTTGCGTATGCATGGGTTAATTCAGGCTTATTCGCGAACGAACCGTATTCTTAATTCAATAAAGACTTACGGTAATATTGTTACGTTCCGCAACTTAGAGAAAGAGACTAATGAAGCTTTGGCGCTATTTGGTGATCGTGAAGCTAAAGGTATTGTTCTACTGCGTCCTTTCCGAGATTATTATTATGGCCATGATGAGGATTCTGGAAAACGAACGCCAGGATATGTTGATTTAATTGCAGAAATAAAAGATAAATTCCCAGTTGGCGAGATGATAACTGGCGAACAGAATAAAAAAGAATTTGTGAGATTGTATAGCGCAATTCTAAGAGTGAAGAATATTTTGTCTAGCTTTGATGAATTCATCGGACGGGAGATATTAAGTCAGCGAGATGTGCAGGATTATCACAGTATGTACATCGATCTCTACAATGAGCTGCGACCAAAAACTGATAGCGATAAGGAGAATATCAATGATGATTTGGTGTTTGAAATGGAGCTTATCAAGCAGGTTGAAATAAATATAGATTACATTTTAGAATTGATTCGTCAATATCATGATAGTCATTTGAATAATAAAGAGATCTTGGTTGATATCGATAAAGCGGTTAATTCGTCTATAGAGTTACGCAATAAAAAGGATTTAATTGAGCAGTTTATTAATTCGCTCACGGTTGATAGTTCGGTTGATGGTGATTGGCATGAGTTTGTTAAATCAAGAAAAATTGAAGAGCTAGACCAAATTATTAATGATGAAAAATTGAATAAAAAGGCAACGTATTCATTTGTCGAAAATGCTTTTCGTGACGGATATGTCCAGTCGACTGGAACGGACTTGTCGCGAATACTGCCGCCAATCTCGCGTTTTTCGGC
Source organism: uncultured Candidatus Saccharibacteria bacterium (assembly GCA_938041005.1). Lineage (GTDB taxonomy): Bacteria > Patescibacteriota > Saccharimonadia > Saccharimonadales > Saccharimonadaceae > Nanosynbacter. The sequence goes on from CALHZJ010000033.1 coordinate 3,145, forward strand.
AGGAGGTGAGCGCACTAAAAAGCGTGAAATAGTGTTGCAAAAGTTGAGAGGATTTTTTGATCGATTTTTCAGTATTTCTAATGGAAAATTGTAAATATAAGGGTATTATTCTATTGGGAGAAGCGTATGAATGATAAAGAAAATATTATTAGTGTCGCTCGTGCTATTATTCGCATTGGTGACGCCGCTGAAAAAGCCAAAGATTATGGTTTGTTGAAGT
>CALHZJ010000034.1 GCA_938041005.1 uncultured Candidatus Saccharibacteria bacterium
GAATTGACGAGCGCGGTAAGATTAATTTGACGATGATTGGTTTGTAAATATATAACCGTAATTTTAGGAGGAAAATTTATGGATGATGGCAGTAATAGTAAAAATCAGCAAACAAAATCTCCTCAGGCGCTTGAACGTCCTAAGTCAATTTCAAGTAGCTCGCATTAGGTTCTATCAAAAAAGAAGGCTAGCAGGCCCTTGTTGTAGGGGGTTATTGTTGGCGTCATTGTGCTTACTGTAGCTGCTGTTGGTGTAGTTTTGTCTATGACAATCTTCGGCAACCCCGGTAAGAGTGACTATAAAGATATGTAGCGGAAAGGTGGTGGCTACGAAGGAGTTGTAAATAAGACTGATGAGTTTTATGCTAAAATTGACTCCTGCAAAACTCTTAAAGATAAAGAAGTTAAAGATGTCTATGATAAATACTTGAAAATATGGAACGACGAAGCGATACTATGCGCAAGTAGGAGCATTCAGGCGAGATTATATTTGCAAAAATATGGTCATGCACCTACACTACCATCTACAGCTTCACTTAGGCCATATTTTGGTGACTATGAAATAGATAAAAAATTAGAAGATAGCTTTGATAGTTTCAAAAGAATATTGGAAGAAAAAGCTAATAAATAGTCTGTAATTAAAAATAAAGCACCCTGAGGAATCCGGGTGTTTTTATTTGACTATAACTAATCTATAGCGATATAATGGTTAAAGAGTATAAAAGTCAGGAGAATATTATTTATGGATGATAGTAACAACAGTAAGAATCGACAGCAAATACCACCACAGCCGCAGCCGCAGTTTCAGCAGTTTCCACAGCCGCAGCAGCCACAATTCCAGCAGCCTCAACCGCAACAACAATTCCCACAACAACCAGTCATGGGAACTCCATACCAAATGCCGCCGAAAAAGAAAATGAGCAAAGGTGCTTTATGGGGAATTATTGGCGGTTCAATCGGACTGATCATCCTTGTCATTGGTGTAGTCTTGGCTGTAATACTTTTGAGCGGTCCGAGTAAAGAGGATTATAAAGATCTACTCTCACAGGTTACGAGTCTCGACTTAAATAGCTCTTTAGTGTCTGGTGATATTAAAAAAAATATAAAAGCTGAAACAGATAAAATGGTTGAGAAGGTTGATGACCTCAACAAGAAGATGAGCTCTCATAGAGCACTTAAAGATAAAGATGTTAAAGAGGCTTACGATAAGTATATAGACAGCTGGAATAACGGGGCGAAAGAATATATTGAATTTGTTGGTACATATACAGAATATAATTTTAGTAAGACATGCTTGGTACCTAAGGGCATTAACGGATATATCAGAGCGGGTAAAGATGAGGCTGTTGAGTACTACGACTCTAATATGAAGGGTTGTATGGATTATCTGGACAAGATGTCAAAATCTGATAATAAAACAGTTTCTGAATATGGTAAAAATCTGAAAAAATATTACACAGAACTAAGACAGTATATCATAGATGTCGTAAAGTATATTAAGAATAATCGAGAAGGGACACCTCCAGAAGCTCCAAAGCATCCAAAAAGAATCACTAAAGAAGAGGTATTGAATAAGTGGAAAGAGAGTGGGGAAAAATTCAAGAAGACCCTAGAGGATAAGGTCAATAAGTAATATTCTCTATTAATCAGAAGCGCCTCGTTTCTTGCGGGGCGTTTTTTGATAGAATAAATATATGGACAAGCAGGCTAAATTGGATGCGTTGGCGGAAGAAATCGTAAAAGAGAAGGTTTGCTCGGATTTGGCGGATCAGGCAACGCAATTAGTTATGGGCGATGGAAATCCTGATGCTGATATCGTTTTTATTGGCGAGGCGCCAGGGAAGAATGAAGATTTACAAGGCAAGCCGTTTGTCGGTGCTGCGGGAAAATTCCTTGATGAGATGCTAAAATCTGCCAATTTACAGCGGTCAGATGTATATATTACTAATATTGTTAAATATCGACCGCCAAATAATCGCGACCCACTACCAGAGGAAAAGCGACAATTTTGGCCATATTTACTCAGACAATTAGAGATTATACAGCCAAAGGCCATTTTGACCTTAGGGCGGCACAGTGGTGGCGGATTTATTCCGGGATTGCAGATCAGTAAAGAACACGGTCGTCCACGTAAAGTGCGTCTACATGAGCTCGAATTCGTAGTGATTCCGTTATATCATCCGGCGGCCGCGCTCTATAATGGCGGTATGCGTCAGACTTTAATTGACGATTTTATTCAGGCTGTGGAATTTGTGAAGAAGAACAGTGACGCTTAATTAGGTTACTTCTTGCAAAAGTTTCCCAGACGTAGTATAGTGGATAGTCGATATCTATTATATCTAAGTCGAGAAAGGATTTGTATGAGATTATCGGGAGCTGTTGAACAGGCGTGCTGCATTATGGCAATTCTGGCGGATCCGAAAAGGACGACGCCGGTAACTAATGATGCGCTGGCGGAAAAGATGATGGTTTCGCCGACGTACTTGAAGAAAATTAGTCGGAAATTGGTAATAGCAAAGCTAATCACTTCAACGCAGGGAACTGGCGGTGGATTTATTTTAGCGAGAAAAATGAACGAAGTTACGTTGCATGATGTTGTCCTTGCAATTGAAGGAGAATCGCCATTTTTCCAACCTCAGGGAATTATTGAGAGAGTTTTTCAATCGCGTCCTCGCCAGGTGGAAATTGGCATGAATATGATAGAAAAGGTTTTTTCTGAAGCGCAGGAAAAGTGGAGTGAATATTTGAAAACTGTGACGCTGGAAGATGTCGCAAAGGAGGTTACACATGATTAAAAATAAGATGTTACGAGCCGAGTGGAAACATTTGTTTAGTAATAAAATATTGCTGATATCCATGGCTGTGATTTCGTTTATCCCAATTTTGTATAGTGGATTTTTCCTAGGCTCAATTTGGGATCCGTACGGACAGACAAAAAACTTGCCGGTGGCGTTCGTGAACGAAGATAAGGGCGCTAGCTTAAATGGCAAATCGCTGAATGTCGGCGAATCTGTCGAGAAAAAACTGAAAGATAATCACGATTTGGGCTGGGAATTTGTTAGCAAACAGCAGGCAGACGAAGGCGTGAATAACGGGCATTTTTATGCAGTGGTAACTATTCCGTCCGATTTTTCGCAGAAAGCGGCGTCAATTACCGAATCTGAACCTCAGTAAGCGGTTATTAATTTTACGACCACGCCAGCGAAAAACTACATCG
>CALHZJ010000035.1 GCA_938041005.1 uncultured Candidatus Saccharibacteria bacterium
CAAATCACCCCATTCTGGCGTGCCGTTAGTATAAGTCTTCTCGCTGTCGGTTATGTTGTTGTTATTATTGATTTGCCCGTGCAGCTGACTGTGGGTAAAGTACAGTTGGATTGACTGGTTAGCTTGCGCCTCAGCGTTGCGCTTGAAGAAAGTGGTTGCTTGGTGAATGATTTTATCTGGAATTATAGCCAGTCCAGCTTCCTCCTTAACTTCACGAACAATTGATTCCTCGATTGTTTCGCCCCTCTCGACGCCGCCGCCAATCAAGCTATAACCGTCCCATTGCCGAGTTAAAAGAATCTTATTATCCTCAATAATAACTGCATACACTCCGACGCGAATATTTAGTTCGTCAACGGGAACGGTGTATTGATTACCGAAGACGTCTTTGCAGATGATGGATTTAATAAAAGTCACCTCTTTCAGATTATAAACATCCTCTTGCTGCGAAACGGCGCGCGGATGTTGTTTGTGGTTTTATTTTAGCATACACAATAGATGCGGGTCTAGACATGTGATATGCCGATAAAACTAGGACGATTGTGTTATTTGATTTATTACGCGATATCCTGTGTATTATTCTCAACAATATCAACCCAAACTCGACCGATTTCTTCAAATAATTCATCTTTAGTGTTTTCATTAAAGACAGTATAGTCTGTTCGGTATCTTAAGTCAGATACCAGTTACACTAGCCCAAGTCACTCGGATTTGTTCAGATGGATTTCTCCAGCCTAGAGGATGCGCACCTCTCTCGTTGTCCTACTTTTGAACCTCGATGACGTGAACACCAAGGCTCTCCTTGTGGTCAGGGTAGATCTTACGAAGGAGGCGGAGAGCCTCCCTCTTGCTCTCTGCCTGCGGTACGATCTGCTGCCACGGCTCAGCCGCCAGCATGTCGGCAAAGCTACGGTAAATACGGATCGACTTGATCCGTACCACGCCCGACATGTGACCGGTCTCGAGCTGTAGCAGCTCACCAGCCTTCAGCCGCTTGATACTGTTATATCCGACCCTCACCTCGAGAGTCTTCTTGCCGGACATGATTGCGTCGTAGTATGGACACTTGATGCGCATCTTACGCATAGGCACTCCTTTCTTATTGAGAATAATTCCCCACTGCTGAACGACGCTGGCAGGCGCATACCCTCCCGGGAACACGCCCTCCAGGCTCCAGCCGTGACGCTGGAGACAGACGACCTGCCATGGCTCAGGAACGAGGTGGATGTACAGCTTGCGACCGTAATCCTCCAACAACCCTTGAAGGTCGATAATGAGCGCCTCAAAAGCTGCTTCCGACTTCGCCACGAGAGGCATCAGCTTGATAGGCTGACCCTTCTTCGGGGTTGCACCAGCGACACCAACAACCTGACCGTTGCACTCAGCGACAAAGATGATCTTGAACTTGACGTTCACGTCGCCAGATTCCATACGACGGTAGCCAGCGAAGAGGGCGTCAACCCAACTGTCGTCCACTCCTTCAAAGTCATCACTCACCTGCGACAGGATGAGAGCTCGCGCGCCGTCAGCGTGCTGACTCTCGTCAAACGGAACCACAGAGATGTTCGGCGAGTCGAACCCCGCCTCGTCAACGAGCTGTTTGTACAGCATGTGCTCATCGACGCCAATCTTGTAGTGGTCCTTCGCCGTGCCAGTGACGAGGAAACCCTTCCCGAGGAAGAACCTCAGTGCTTTCTGATTAGGTGCTGCCACGGTACAGTAGATCTGCCGAGCATCGAGGCTGCGGGCGAAATCTTCAGCGTGCTTGAGCAACACACTTCCGACGCCCATCTTTCCTCGGTACGCCGTGTCAACAATGAGAGGGCTGA
>CALHZJ010000036.1 GCA_938041005.1 uncultured Candidatus Saccharibacteria bacterium
GTATCTATTGTAACGCACCAATTTAGCACTCGTCAAGTGTGAGTGCTAATTATCTCCTGCGCCTCGACTTTCTAGATTTTTTACAACAGTCGTGGTAATATTCACACAGAAGTAGGTAGCGCCACCCGTATTGGACGGGAAAGCGGACCTACTTCTTTTTATGACGACTGTCTTCTTTCCTAGATATTTCTTCAAGTTCTTCCTTATAAAGTGAACACACCCTTTTAACAGCTTTATTGCTCGGCATTAAATTATCTTCATAAAAACCAAAGTCACCCCGTCTATGATCAAAACCAGACCAACTAGCGTGATATCCCTCATCACGGTCACTATTATTAGCATTCCGCGCAGAGTCTGGCGTTGACTTTATATCAAGACCAATTATATGTTCGCGACCATAATTATCCTTATACTCAACTATAAGATCTATTCCAGCAAGATCATCGTCAATGCCAGTCGTATGAACAGCCCGTACTCCCTTAGTTTTCCTTAAAGCTATTTCAGCAGCGATTTCGTGACGCATACCATTGATCACGTGATCTAAGAATTTATATGCATTTTCAATTTCCTCATCGCTATAACCAAGACACTCCATAGCGCCTTGAACATCCGATATAAGCTCTGATTTGCGAGTATATTGCCCTTCGCTAATTATGTCTCGTACAACCTTATTAAAAGCTACGACTGTCTCTTTTTCTCTTATCTTATTATTGCGCTCATAAAATACCCCATTCCTATAAGATTCAAGTTTTTCTTCCGCGCAAATCCAATAAGGCATCTTTTGTATAAACTCTAGTATTTTATATTCCGGTGCTTTATCCGTGTCACCTCCCTCTTTTAAAATATCATCCGCAACACCTGACGCAATATATCTATTTACTATCTCACCTAGATTTTTCGGATTAACCTCTCTGGTTGCGGCTCGCCCTATTCCCTGTATAATTCTACGCTGCCGTTCTTGATATTCGGGAGAGTCGGTAATCTTCCGAGCAATCTCAGCTATTCCTGATCCTCTAGTAATCTCCATACAATAATCGATATAATACCATAAAATCATTAAAAATGCAACCTCAAACCCCTCTCCCTACTATTCCTCAATCTGTTATAATAACTCCATGCAATTATTCAAACATCTCTTAGAAACAATTCTCGGATCTTATGTAAAAAAATATCTTAAATCTCATCCTGACACCAGACTAATTGCTGTAGTCGGCAGCGTTGGTAAAACTAGCGTAAAATCAGCAACCGCCACTGTTCTATCAGAAAAATTCACCGTGCGCCATAGTCGCGGCAATTTGAACACAACCTTAAGTGCACCGCTGGAAATCTTAGGTGTAGACGGACCAAAAAACGCCAAATCTCCCCTAGCCTGGCTAAAAGTCTTCTCCGCCGCACATGCCAGCATAAAAAACCCCGAATCGCCAGATGTAATTATTCAAGAATGCGGTATTGATTGCCCTGGTGAAATGGCTACTTTTATGCGCTATGTTCAGCCCGACATTGCCATAATTACCTCTGTTGCTCCTGAGCATATGGAGTTTTTCAAAAATATGGATACGGTAGCTCATGAGGAATTGTCAATTAGTCAAGTCGCTAAAAAAACCATCTTCAACCTTCACGATATCAATGAAAAATATCATAATCTCATAGTTGGAAATCGCGTAAGTTACGGCGACGAATCTGCCGACGTTTTCCTGGAAATTAAAAAGACTACAGACACTGGTTGTATTGTCAATTTAAAACACTCCGAAGAAACTTCTCAGGATATAAATATTTCTGTATTGGGCAAACATAATATTCGCTCAATTACTGGCGCGGCGGCGGCGGGATTAGCTTGCGGTATGAACATTGAAGAAGTTGCAGCGGCTTTAACAAAAATCAAACCAGTTTCAGGTAGAATGAATATTTTACGCGGCATACGCGGCTGCACATTGCTGGACGACACTTACAACGCCAGTCCTATTGCCATGGAAAATTCGCTAAAAACGCTCTATTCCATCTCCGCCAATCACAAGATTGCCGTATTGGGCGATATGAATGAATTGGGTGAAACATCTGAATCAGAGCATAAAAAAATCGGCGAAATTTGTAACCCTAAACACCTAGAATTGCTCATAACCGTTGGTAAAATGGCTAAGAAACACCTTGCACCAATCGCTGAAAAAAATAGCTGTAAAGTAATTTCTTTTGACACGGTGCTTGAAGCTGGAGAATTCCTGAAAAATAGCGACATTAAAGATACGACAATTCTGTTCAAAGGCTCACAGGGTGGCATTTACCTTGAAGACGCTGTGAAAGAATTACTATTCGACCCAAGCGATGCAGAAAAATTAGTTCGCCAATCACAAAGCTGGAAACAGATTAAAGCGAAATTTTACGACTCTTTTTCTCAATCTCAGAAATAATTTCCTGAACGACCTTCTTATCGTTCCACGGAATTCGCTTACCATTCACAATTCGGTACTGCTCATGACCCATACCCGTAATCAGAACCGTATCGCCACGAACAGCCGACCTCAGAGCTTGATAAATCGCTTGTTTTCGATCAGCAATTTCCGTCATTTTATGAACCTTTTTCGTTTGCTCAATTCCCTGACGAATCATTGCCCGAATTTCATCTGGATTTTCGTTATAGCTTTCCTCGTCAGTTAGGAAAATCCTATCTGCCAAATTAGCCGCCAGCTCGCCCATAATCGGACGCTTTGTCTTATCTCTGTCGCCGCACGCACCAAATACCAAAGTTAATCGCCCCTTGGTAATTTTATGAGTGGTTTTTAGCAATTTTTCCAGCGCGTCTGGCGTGTGAGCATAATCCACAATAATATCAATTCCAAGCTTATTTTCTACTCGCTCGAATCGTCCAGGAATCGCTTCCAAATTCGCCACGCCCTCTTGGATATCTTCCAACTTTATTCCCAACAAATATGCCAACGACACTGCAGCCGACATATTCATCACGTTAAATTCGCCAGGCAAATTAGTCGCCAATTCCAGATGAGTTTGATGATCAATCAATAAACTCGCCTCTGTTCCCTTTTTATACAACTTAACGTGCGTTAAGTGAGCTTCAGCTTCCGGATTCGTTCCGTAAGTCATTTTTTCGCCAGAAGCCGTAAACTTGTCAAAATATTCAAACCACTCGTCATCACGATTCAGCACGATATACTTTGGCTTTTTCTCAAACAACTTAGCCTTAGCTGCCGCGTAAGCTTCCATCGTTTTATGATAGTCCAAATGGTCTTGAGTCAAATTAGTCATCACCGCCGCCTCAATTGGCACGCCGTCAAATTTATGCTGTGATAAAGCGTGACTTGTTGCCTCTAAAATCACATATTCCACGCCTTCACGCTGAGCTGTCTGGAAAAAGCTGAATAACCTCGCTACAGTCGGAACTGTCGCATTCAAATCATTTATCTTTTCCTTGCCAGCAATTTCAATCACCGCCGTCGTAAATAACGCGGTCTTAAAGCCAGCCTCTTTCAAGATCTCATTGATATAACAAGCAGTCGTAGTTTTCCCGTTCGTCCCTGTTACTGCAATAATTCTCAAGCCACGAGCTGGATTGCCATATCTTAGGCTAATCATCTTCGTGCGCGCAACTCTATAGGCGTTTTCGGTTTTTTCCAAAGCTCCTTGAGGTAGCGTTTTTCTAGCAATTTTTACCAACTCGTTTTTCATAATACCCATTTTACCACTTATATTTGCTATAATAAAAACAAATGAGGATTTTGGGAATTGAATCCAGTTGCGACGAAACAGCGGCGTCAATAGTTGAAGATGGCGAACGCTTACTTTCAAATGTCGTCAATTCTCAAATTGATATTCACGCAGAATACGGCGGAGTTATTCCAGAAATTGCCGCGCGTAGCCACTTGGAAGTTGTAAATCCCGTCATTAAAAAAGCTTTGTCTGATGCAAATTGCACTTGGGATGATATTGACGCCATCGCTGTTACTTACGCGCCGGGGCTTATTGGCTCGCTATTAATCGGCACTCTCGCTGCTAGAACTCTCGCTATTATCCATAATAAGCCGCTCTTTAAGATTCATCATGTAGAAGCCCACGTGTACGCCAACTTTATCAACAAGCAATCCGACAATTTATCTCTAACATTGCCGAAACAGCAGCCGTCATTCCCTATGCTTTCGTTGATCGTTTCAGGCGGGCATTCACAACTTGTCCTATTTAAAAATCACGGTGATTATCAGCTTATTGGACAAACTCAAGACGATGCGGTTGGCGAAGCGTTCGATAAAGTTGCTAAAATCATCGGTTTACCATATCCTGGCGGCCCAGCCATTGCTAAAGTCGCTGAACTTGGCGATCCGCACGCATTCCACTTACCTATTGCCAAGTTATCCGGCGAATACGATTTTTCCTTCTCTGGGCTTAAGACAGCCGTTTTGAGAGCCGTTCAGCACGAAGTCGGTAAAGACTTCACTTTTCCCTCTCATGAGCTTCCAGCGCTCGTAGATGACGAATTACGACGTAATATGGCAGCGAGTTTCCAGTACACAGCCATAAAAACGCTCGTAAATAAAACCAAAAAGGCGTTTGACAATTTCCAGCCAGCCTCCGTTGTAATCGCTGGCGGAGTTGCGGCTAACCAAGAGTTGCGCCGTCAATTACGCGAAGCTTTGCCAATCGACATCAAATACACCCCTATTCAACTCTGTACAGATAACGCCGCGATGATTGCTACTCTCGGTTATTTCAGATCTCAAATTGACGAGCCTACAGATCCATACGATCTGGAAGTTCAGCCAAGTTTATCAATGACAGCAATATAACGTTGTGAGGATTACAACATGAATCAACATTTTCTACAATCATCAGCCTGGGAAAAATTCCAACAATCGCTCGGTCGAAAAGTCTTTCACAACAGAGGTGAAGGATGGAAATATTTCGCAATATTAGAGCGCGGCACGGGCAATTCTCGCTTATATTGCCCTTTTGGTCCAACCGCTATTAACGAAGAAGCATTACGATTAGCATTAAAAGACTTAGCAGAGCTCGGCAAAAAACTTAGCGTTACTTTCCTCAGAGTCGGACCAATTAAGCCCACCTTTTCTAAGGTATTATCTGATGAGAATTGGAAGAAAGTCACTTACGTCCATTTACAGCCAGAACATACACACATTATCAATCTCCAGCAGCCAGAGGAAGAGATTATAGCAAGCATGGCACAACCTGTAAGAAATTGCTATCGAAATTATCACAAAAAAGGCGTAACTGTTCATCAATCTCAAAACCCAGACGATATTAAATATTTTCTAGAATTGATACACGAAGTTGCCAAACGAACCGGCATGTCGCCGCACCCAGATTCATATTTTCATAAGCAAGCCGGTTCCCTATTGCCATCAAAGGACGCTTCATTTTGGTACGCGACATACAACAATAAAGTAATTGCTACTGCCCTATTTTTTGACTCAAAAACAACTCGAATTTACGCGCATGCAGCAGCAAATTCTACGCCAGAATATCGCAAACTTAACGCCGGAACTGCCCTACTCACCGAAGCGATAATTGATGCAAAACATCGTCAAATGGAGAAAGTCGATTTATACGGAATTGCGCCTGAAAACGCACCAAAAAATCACCCATGGGCTGGCTTTACGAAGTTCAAGCGATCGTTCGGCGGCGAAGATATCTATTCTGGGTCAACCTGGGAACTTCCCCTAAAGCCACTTCAATATTGGCTATATCGAGCATATCAGACGATCAGAAAATAAACTTAATTTCATCCATCGCATCACATAAATTTGTGGTATAATTAAGATGTAATATAAACATGTGGAGAAATTAGAGGATTACGCAAATAAGAGCTTTTGCACGTGAAAAGCTACTTTGTTTTCTTTTGTCTTTTTTCACATGAAAAAACCATGGAATAACTTATGCAGCTAGCTAAACAATACATACCAAACGATTACGAACCGAATATTTACGCCCTCTGGGAAACCAGTGGTGCTTTAGAGCCAACAGGGGTAGGCAAGCCATATTCAATCATTATGCCGCCACCTAACGCTAACGGTAATCTTCACATTGGGCACGCACTCGATATGAATCTGAAGGATATTCTGATTCGCTATCACCGAATGAAGGGCGACGACGCCGTATTTATTCCAGGTGCCGACCACGCTGGATTTGAAACTTGGGTTGTGTATGAAAGAGAATTGACAAAGCAAGGGAAGAGTCGCTTCGATTTTTCACGTGACCAATTGTATAGTCAAGTTTGGAATTTTGTACAAGAAAAACGCGGCAATATGGAGCTGCAATTGCGCGCGTTAGGTGTTAGTGCGTCATGGAAACATTTGACATTCACTCTGGACGACAAAGTTATCAACACCGTATACGACACATTTAAGAAAATGTGGGATGACAATTTGGTCTACAGAGGTGAGAGGATTGTTAATTACTGCACCAAACACCAAACCAGCTTTGCTGACATTGAGGTAGAACATAAGAACGAGAAAGGGAAGTTGTGGAAAATAGCTTACCCGACGCTAGATAAAATTGGCGAGATTATCGTGGCAACTACGCGCCCAGAAACTATGCTCGGCGACGTTGCTGTAGCAGTTCATCCAGATGATGAGCGATACAAAAAATTGGTTGGAACTCGCATTTTACTGCCGATTGTCGATAAAGAAATTCCTATCATCGCGGACGAATATGTCGACATGAGTTACGGCACCGGTGCGGTTAAGATTACGCCGGCGCACGACCCGAACGACTTTGAAATTGCAAAACGTCATGATTTGCCTCTAGAGTCAATTATCAGCCCAGAAGGGAAGATGATAAACGTGCCAGCGCAGTTCTTAGGATTAACACCAGTAGAAGCTCGCGCTCGAGTTTTGAAAGCACTGGAGGCATTAGAGCTACGCCGCGGTGAGACTGAAATTGAACACGCCGTTGGACATTGTTATAAGTGTGGCAGCGTAATTGAGCCAATGATTAAAGAGCAGTGGTTTATTAAAACACAATCACTCGCACAGCCAGCAATTGATGCACTCAAAAAAGAAGAAATCACTTTTTATCCAGCATCCAAGCGCAAAGAACTTATCGCATATCTTGAGCAATTGAAAGACTGGAATATTTCACGACAGATTCCATGGGGAATACCAATTCCTGCGTTTGTAAATGAAAACGACCCTAAGGATTGGATATTTGACACTCGCACCAACGAGCAGAGTATTGTTGTAAATGACACAACATATATCAGGGAAGAGGATACCTTTGACACCTGGTTCTCATCTGGTCAATGGCCATACATCGTAACAGATTATCTGACCGACGGCGATTTAGCTAATTATTTCCCAACTGACATGATGGAAACTGGTATGGATATTATGCGCGCATGGGTTTCTCGAATGATCATGCTTAGCCTATACCGAACAGGGAAGTTGCCGTTCAAAGAAGTTTATCTACACGGAATGGTTAATGACGAGCACAATCAAAAAATGTCCAAATCTAAGGGTAATGTCATAAATCCAATGGAATTGGTTGCGGAATTCGGATCTGACGCAACGCGCATGGGCGTTATTTCTGGGCGAGCGCCAGCTCAAAGCCAAGCTTTCAACAAGGGGTCAGTCATTGCGGCACGTAATTTCTGTAATAAATTATGGAATATTGCCAGGTTTGTCGAGGCGCAAATTGGCGATAATCACCAAATTGTCGATTTAAAGCCACAAACTCCGGCCGATCACTGGATTATTCGCCAATTGAATGACGCCGCCAACAATATTGCCGTTAGAATAGAACAATATCGCTTCTCAGAGGCGTCAGAGACTGTTTACCACACTATTTGGGACGACGTGGCTGACTGGTATATTGAATCATCTAAAACCGCGATCAATCGTCCGCTATTATCTTGGGTTTTGGCAACTTCTTTGAAAATAGCCCATCCATTTGCGCCGTTTGTTACGGAAACAATTTGGCAAACACTCAATTACACCGACGGCATTTTGATGCGTGAAGCTTGGCCAACTCCAGAGAAGTTTGATCCGATTGCTGCCGAGCAATTCGAGCAACTTAAGCTTCTGGTCGCCGAAGGTCGCTGGGTGATTGCTGAACTGCCAGGGAATAAGAAATATCGATTGTTATACGGCAACGACAGTCTTATTGCCGACAATCAAGACACGATTAAGCATCTGATGCGGCTTGAGGCAATTGAACACACGGATCAGCCGCGCGGACTGAGATTAGCAGCTGCAAACAGGGAAGCGTGGCTAGATATTGATAGTGAAACTCTGTATCAGCATCAGGAAAATCTGGAAATGCGCCTAGCCGAAGCACGTCAGAAATTGGCAGGATTAAAGAAGCGTCTGGAAAATCCGACTTACGTTGAGAAGGCGCCAGCCCACCTTGTCGAGGAAACTCGCGAGCAATTAGCCGAGCAAGAAAAAATCATTACTCGGCTTGTTTCGGAACTGGAAGTAATTAGCTTAAAATAGCCTAGCTCACACCTTCAAAGTCAAGGTGATATCCGTCAAAAGTATGTTGACCACGGGCGGCATATTTTTGGCGCAATCGCTTCTTATCGTTGTTACGAGGCGTAGTTCGCGGTCGCGCTGAAACTTCTTTTAACACATTTGACAATTGAGCATGTTCTGGATGAGTATGAGGCTTTGTTTCTGGCATTTTTATTTCATCCTCAACGCTGCTTTGAACGCTATATGTTTTCCAAGATGACAAAAACGCTTTATCGACGTTGGTATCGTGCAGCAGCACACCAAACGCTACATTCAAACTGACAAACATAGTTGTAACGGTGAAAAACTGTTGTACTAAATTCATTTTTATTCTTTCTTTTTGTATCTATTTTTAGAATACTGATTATAATGTTAGCATAGGCTTTGTTTTTTGTCAAGTATATTTCCCAGCATAGAAATAGTCATCCTGAATTTTACAGAGAAAATGTTTAGTATAATGGAGTTTATGGGATATCTAATTTCTATTAAGGTTGCACTAATCCTTTTTCCAATTTTGGCTTTTCTTATCACGTTGCCGTATATGATTGCGAACTATCGAAAATACGGCTCCGTCAATAAGCTGCGGACTTTGATTTTCTATTCCTTTATTCTGTATTTACTAACCGTATATTTCTTAGTTATTTTACCGTTACCAAATCCAGAATCCGTTCACACAACTTACGCAGAAAATCTGAATTTAATTCCGTTTTCATTCGTCGCAGATTTTATAAAGAATAGTCCATTTATATTAACAGATAGCTCAACTTGGATTACGGCGGTAAAACATCCCACTTTTTACGTTCCTGCTTTCAACGTTTTAATGCTCATTCCGTTCGGAATTTACCTGCGCTACTATTTCAAATGTAGCCTTAAAAAGACGTTGTTATTGACAGCTATTTTAAGTTTATTCTTTGAGTTAACGCAACTGTCTGGACTTTATTTCATCTATTCAGGACCTTACCGATTAGCCGACGTTGATGACATCATCCAGAACACGATAGGTGGATGCATCGGTTACTTTCTGGGCTGGTTTGCGACGTGGCTACTTCCGTCCAGGGAAGAAATAGATGAAAAATCCCTTGAGGCCGGCTCACGAGTTTCTGGAATTCGTGTTAGTTTATCTCTAATAATCGACGCTGTTATCGTCCGTATTCCTTACACCTTATCAAAAACCCAACTTCCGTTTTCGCTATTTTTAGCCCTCTATTTTAGCCTAATTCCTCTACTGAATGGTAAAACTTTTGGTAGCGCATTATTAAAGTTTGGGCTAACATTTGAAAATAAAAAATGGATTCGCACAATTTTCAGAGGAATCTTACTCACGATATATTTTCGCATCATTCCCGCAGGCTTGTTTTACCTCGCGGATGAATTGAATAAGGAAGCGAATTCGCTATTGTTTCTCTGTCTATTCGCAATTACATTCTTAGCATTCATATTATTCGTATTAATTACAATTGTCGTAGCGTTATTTAACCGACGTTTTATGTTTGATCGTCTATCTGGCGCAAGTTACGAGAGTACGATTCAAGTCAAACAAGAGAAATAAAAAATCTCCATAATAACCAATAAAAAAATAGGAAACTCGCACAAATCTCCTATTTTTCAAATTCAATAGCACTGTTTTGGCGGAAGGGGAGGGATTCGAACCCTCGGTACGTTTTACCGCACGCCGGTTTTCAAGACCGGTACCTTCAACCACTCGGTCACCCTTCCGTACTATCTCTGAATTTTGGCGGAGGAGGGGGGATTCGAACCCCCGCTACAGATCTCTCCATACTAACGATTTAGCAAACCGTCCCCTTCAGCCACTTGGGTACTCCTCCAAATTCACTATTTAGTGTACCATAGAAGTGTAATTATTAATAGCTTTATTGCAAATAGGGTATAATAGAATTATGGTAAAAGGATATATTTCTAAAATTATAACAGGATTACTTACAATCGGATTCGGCGTAGCTTTGGTGACAGCTCCAGTTTCCGCATTAGGTGAGGGCGGTGCGCCAGCCGGAATTAACGCAGCACGCGGCGACAATACGCCAGCCAACTTAGCTAATGGTGATTCATCAATCGTAAGGCGGGCCATCAACATTATGCTATTCGGCGTCGGCGTCTTAAGCGTCGTTATGCTAATCTTCGGCGGTTTCCGCTACGTAATATCTGGCGGTAAAAAAGAATCCGTCACAAACGCTAAAAACACAATTTTATATGCAATCATCGGTCTACTAATCGCGGTCTTTGCTTACGCCATAATCAACTTCATCCTTGGCGCAGCTTTGAGTGGCGGATCAACCACTAACGTTTAATTGTCCGTTAATTCTCACCGTGATATACTAACGTCATGAACGATAGTCCAGAAAACCAAGACTTTGAAACGCCATCACCTGACAGGATTGATTTAACCGAGCCAATAGCTTGGAATGCACCAGAAGGTGTGCAAGTTCAACGCGGTAAATTGTGGTACGTGTTTTTTGTCATTGTGCTGATAGGATTAATGGCTTTAGCAATTTTGGTATTTAAGAACTGGACTTTCGCTGTTTTGTTGCCAATTATGGCTATAGCCTTGTTTGTATTATCAAACAAAACCCCTCAAATAATAAACTACGCAATTAGCCCCAAAGGCATTTACATCGCCGACGTTTTACACGATTTTAGCGAATTTCGCGCATTTGGATTAATTCACGAAAACAACCAACATTCGATTCTATTATTACCCGTAAAACGATTTTCGCCGGGTTTAACTATTTATTTTTCCGAAGCAGAGGGTGAGAGAATTGTCGATATGCTCGGAGCGCGTCTACCAATGCAAGAAATTAAGCCAGACGCCTTAGAGAAGTTTATTCGGCTGATAAAGCTATAGCTTGATTGACTATATTTTATGTGGTAGAATACAAAAGTTCAGTGCTTTATAGCAATGAAAGTACTTTACATTTTTATTATGGCCAATCGATTTTCGAAAGGCTGTATGCACCCGTAGCTCAGCTGGATAGAGCGCTGGCTTGCGGAGCCAGAGGTCGTAAGTTCGAATCTTGCCGGGTGTACCAATTAACCTAAGGAGGGGTATGAATTTTATTAAGTACGTAAAATATGCACTTTTAACAATTGCCACGATTCTTGTAACCGCCATTTCAGTCTTATTAGCAGCAGTAATTATTGAAATGATAACTTGGAATGAAGCTGGTAAGTGGATTATTGCATTCTTTGAACTGGCAGGCATTAGTTTACTATTGAGTATTATTTGGATCGCTATCGGCACGACAATTTCCAAAGATTCAAAGAAAACTGATAAAAAATAATTTCCCGAATTAGTTAGATACGGAGAGGTGCAGGAGTGGTTGAACTGGCCGCTCTCGAAAAGCGGTATGGGGCAACTCATCGAGGGTTCGAATCCCTCTCTCTCCGCCATAGATATTATGAAAATCACCATTATAACAATCGGAAAAAAGCACGAAGCCTGGGTTCAACCAGGCATTTTTCGTTTTTTAGAGCGTCTACGAGCACCTTTTGCTGCGGAAATGATTATTCTACCGCATTCAAGCTTTGAAGGCGACAGAGCGCGCCAGGAAGAGTCTGAGCGTATTTTTTCACGCCTCAATTCGGACGACTTCGTTATTTTGCTCGATGAGCGCGGAAAAAACTTATCGTCACCGGAATTATCTAACTTAATAACCGAACATACCAACAAGCATATTGTCTTCATCATCGGTGGCGCTTACGGAGTTACTAGCGACTTGCGCCAAAAATCCAACGTCCTCTGGTCGTTATCAAACTTAGTGTTTCCACACCAATTAGTTCGTCTTATTTTAGCCGAGCAATTATACCGCGCCCAAGAAATCCATCGCGGCAGTCATTATCATCACTCATAATTTCGGGCGCCCATGCCTGGCAATAACCGCAATTTCCACGTGTTTGGCGCCATTTTTTCTCAAACATTCCGCCGCTGCCAACACAGTTGAGCCAGTCGTAAATATATCATCAATAACGATATACCGCTTATTTTTATCAATTTTACCCGCAATTTCAAAAAACTCCTTTGCTTGACGTTTTCTCTGGGCGGAAGATTTTGTAAAGTGCTGAGTGACGTTATTTCTGCGCCGGAGTAGGGAATAACACTCTATTTTTCTACGTCGAGATAGTTTAATAGCAATTTTTCGGATATGATCAAATCCACGACGCCGAATATTCTTAGAAATTGTAGGGATTGGTACGATTACTGTATCTGATGGCAATTCAGGCAGAGCTTCATCTAA
This sequence comes from uncultured Candidatus Saccharibacteria bacterium, assembly GCA_938041005.1. Taxonomy (GTDB): domain Bacteria; phylum Patescibacteriota; class Saccharimonadia; order Saccharimonadales; family Saccharimonadaceae; genus Nanosynbacter. The sequence goes on from CALHZJ010000036.1 coordinate 12,722, forward strand.
GAATTCGCTTAGTAAATCAGCCGCCGCCTGAACACGGTTAAACTTATAATCATCAATAATCTTTGTGACAACACCTGTACGCCGTGAAAAACACCAGATCATATCACAGGGGAGCTTATGCTTTTTACATAAATTGCCATTCTCCAATAAATCACCACATAATACACACATATCATACTTCCGACTGATGATGTATTTTTTACAATCTAAGCATAAAATATCACCCGTTTTACCACACTTATAACAGTGGTGAGGAGCGATGATTGATAATAGCGTGTCAAACATTGTAATTTTTACGTTTTAAGCCTTTCTCTGTTGATTATAACGCACATTACAGTTATACTAATAAAGACTTTGTCAATGAGCCTATTATAAAAGTGGAGGAAATTATGGCCCGAAAGCAAGATGATACATTACTAACAGAACAGGAATTGGCAGCGGCGTTTATTGATGATGATAACGACGATCTGTTACCTGGTTTTAACGACGACAATAGTAGAAGCAATAGCACGCCAGCAACACGATCCGATGACAATTGGGAAGATGAGGCCGATGACGCAATGGGTCAATTGGCTGTTGACGTTTTTGAGACAGAAAACAACCTAGTTATCAAAGCTCGTACTGCCGGCGTAGATCGAAATGACCTAGACGTAAGTATTTCTGACGGTATCTTAACTATTAGTGGCACACTGTCTAGTGGTGACGAAGCAGATGTTCGCCAATGGCACATCCAAGAATGCTACTGGGGCGAATTCAGTCGTACATTAGCATTGCCTACAGCTGTTAATGAAGAAGGTGTTAAGGCAGAATTAAAAGATGGTGTTTTGACAATTACTTTCGAAAAGATAAAGCAAGAAAAAGCAAAGAAGATTCAAGTTCTGTAAAAACCATTTCACAGAAAATACCGTCACAAGTTGGCGGTATTTTTTTAGCCACAAAAAAAGAACCTCGTCGGCGAGGCTCTTTTTTACCGGTAGGGTAGATCAACCCTTAAACTTATCGATAACCATATTGACGATTGCGTATGCCAAAATAGCGATCACCAAACCGACAATTGCGTACAAAACTGTATTCTTAGCTGCAGTGACCTTATTGCTATCACCAGCTGAAGTGGTGTAGCGGATACCACCCCAAATAAGCATAATAACACTCAATGCACCGACGGCAAACAAGAATATATTTACAAACTGCTTAACCAGAGTCTGAGGATCCGAAGCAGCTTCACCTACACCTTCTCCTTGTGCACTTTTTACACCATTATTTAGAGTGAAGTCTCCTTCAGCGCTTGCAGCTGGAGCTACAGCTAAAGCAACAGTTGGCACTACCAGTAGTCCCGCCAAGATTAATTTTAATTTATTCATTGTTATTTTCTCCTTGTTTAATGATATTACTATTATACATTTTTATCTGTTATTTGCAAAACTAATTAGCCCCCACTTCAATTCCGAATTGCTTCAAAACCATCTTAACTATAACCCACGCAAGAACAGCTACAATTAGACCAACTATCGAATAAGTGAGAGCAGTTTGAGCAGACTTCGTTTTTGCGGCATCTCCAGCTGAAGTGATATAGCGAAATCCGCTAAAGATAATCATAACAACAGATAAAATACCCACAGCCCACAGTAGAAAATTAATCAATATACTTATTAATCCACCTTCACCTGCAATGCTTTTATTTTCCATATCCGCCGTAGTAGCAGTTGTTATACCTTTCTTTACGACGCTATTAGCAGCTTGCGCGGAAACGTTTGTCGGAAGAGAAGCTACTGATATGGCTGAAAATCCAAACACCGAACAAGCTACAATTAACGCCGATAATATCATTTTTTTCATTTTTACTCCTTATTATGATTACTAGATTCATCATGCTTAACAGGCTTATTAAACCCGTCAAACACAAAATTGACAATCGCCGAAGCGAATACAGAAACTATTAAGCCAACGACAGCATATAAAATAGTACTCCTGGCTTTTGCAGCCTTCTGAGCATCACCACTGGAAAGTGCAAATAAAATGCCGCCAATAACTATCATAATAATCGAAATAGCACCAACGGCCGTAAGTAGAACTTCAACGATAGTTTTTATAATGCCGTTCACCTGACCTTCACCTTTATCTTTATTTTGGCAATAGACAGAGTTGTCGCTTCCATTTTTCTTTGAGCAAATATCGATACCGTTAGCCGCAGATACCGCTGGAGTGAACACTCCAAGAAGCCCAATCATTAGTATTCCAGCCGCCAGGATTTTTGTAAAAATCTTCATCTTAAACCTTTCCTATAATATAACCTGTTATAGCAATCGCGTTAGCAATAATTACCAAACCGATGACTGCATATAGAATAGTATTCTTTGCGCTGGCAGTCTTAGTGGGGTCGCCAGAGGACAGGGAATAGTTTATTCCAGCAATAATAACAATAATAACGGCTACGACACCAGCCACCCAAAATGCCAAATTAACAAACTTCATAATATCTACACCATTATCCTTCGGCACACCAAGACTATCAGCACTCCCCAACAATCCAGCAAAAAATTCCATATATCTCATTTTATACTCCTATATTTGATGATATAAAGTTAACCAACGCAACAGAAGCTAAGGCAATAACCAAACCAATCGCGGCACTCATAATAGTCTTTCGTCCATGAGCGGCCTTGTCTGGAGCACCGTTACTGGTCATCATCAAGAAACCACCGTATATAATATACCCAACGGTCGTATAACCAATAAGTTGCAGCAAATCATCAACGATATTAAGCGCGATTTTCCAAATATAGTTAGCTTGAGAATTAGTGTCTGCGTCTGGACTTTTAAGGGAACAGTCATGGTCATTATTAGTTAAGCCGCTATACCATGGTTTTAATGTTAAAATTTTTCCCTTATTAGAACACGCATCGTTATCGTCCGCAAAAGAAACGCCCGGGAAAGTTATACTCGCCCCAAACGACCCTATAATCATTAAAGACATCGCTATTATAATCTTTTTCATTAATCGAAAACTCCTCCTGGAATAATAAAGTTGGTAATTGCCACCATAAACGCAAACATTATTATCCCAATAACAGTATTAGTCCAAACTTCACGTGCTTTTTTTATCTTATCAGGACTACCTTCAGAAGTGGTATATAAGAATGCACCATATATAACAGCGCCAACCGCCGCAACCAAAACTCCAGCGGTTAAGATTTTAATAACTTGCTTTATTATGTTGATAATTGCCGTGCTACCCGTGCCGTCACAAGAAATAACAGAGGTTTCCGCGCCACCGCAACTGCCGGCAGCTAGAGCTATTCTGGGTATAAAAACGCTCCCTGCGATTACTGTTGCGATAAATATACTGATTACAATATTTCTTTTTGTCATAAAATTTTCTCTTATACCTAAATTGTAAAATAGTCAAGCGAAAAAAGCAAACATTTTCCTTGAAAAGACAGAAGTAATCTGATAATATAAGGGATATTGATATGCGCTCGTAGTGAAGTTGGCCTATCACGCCTCCCTGTCACGGAGGAGATCGCCGGTTCGAATCCGGTCGAGCGCGCCACAGATATTTTCACCCTAATAGGGTGTTTTTTATGGAAAATATACCATTTTTATTGCATTTTTGTACAATTTGTGTTATGATATCGCCAATTGGACTGGAAGGTCTAAGGAGTTTTTATAATAAAATACCTGACAATGTCAGAGAAAGGACCCCAAGCGTTATGGTTCAAAATGGTGAACGACTTAACCCAAGCGATTCAAAGAAAACAAACCCTCTACTAAGAAAAGCTATAGCTATGCTCACTATTGCTGCTGCCAGCACATTACCAATGTCAGCGTGCGGCGAGACTCACAGTGAGCCAACTCCAGATACTACAACATCTACAGCGCAGGAAACGCAGAATCCAACATCAACTTTAAGCCCAACCCCATCTCCTGAAGCCAGCACAACTAAGGCCGAGAAAGACATACCTCAAGAAATAATTGACAAATATAAAGACGTAAATCTATCTGACATCAGAGGTCTTTTAGAAAAAGAAAAAAGTGGTGAAGAAGTTAGCTATAGTGAATGGCGAGCTACTTTCACTAAATTCGTAAACGAAAACTTAATACCAGAAGACAATCGAATATCTGCAGATAAATATAAAGCTGTATACACTAACAGAGATAATCTAGTCGAAGATCTAAGTCCTGTCATCGAAAATAATGTTATAGGTATATTCGCTCTTGGAAGTATACGTCAAGACTCTATTGAACACGGTTATCCTTTCTCTAAAGAAGAAATGAAAATCATAGACAAGGGTGTATTAAATACAATTACAGCCGCTCAAGCTAAGTTCTCCTTAGGTTCTATAACTAAGTATGATAAGAATGAGCATTTTCCTAATATATTCAGGATAAAATATATAACCAATATTAGGGCAGAGGCCATTTTTGAGAGCACGGGTAAAAACTATAAAGGTGAAGAGACGCCATATACCTATTACACGTCTGACCCTTATGAAAAAGGGACCCAGAACCATTGTGACGTTAAACAATCTATCGCAAGATGCATGGAAACCGAAGCTGGCGTAGATCTTGGACCAAATAAATCTCCGTCTGGAACCGGTTCTATATATGGAGCTGCTACTATAGAAATAGCTAAAGTATATAAAATATCCTATGAAAATACTGACGGCAAGCAACGATCTGTACCTTTTGTAGTTAGAACGTTTGTTAACGGCGACACAGATCCAAATAACTTAAATGTCCCCGGAACTCAGGAGGTTTGTAGTAGTTTACATAGCGTAGATTTCACTGACGTCGGCAAAGAAATGTATATGACACCCGTAATAGCTGGTTTTGATATATTGACCGACTCTGACATAGACTTTCCATTCCTGGAAGAAAATGGTGTTAAAGTAGCACCTAGATCCATTCCCGAGGTTGCCGAAGCTATTGAAAATAGAAATAAGTAGATTTTTTAATCTATTCCTTGCATAAACACCTTCATATGTGATTAAATGAAGGTGTTTATGTTTATTGGGAAACAAGCAATTAAAAGGGTGGGGCGGCTTAAGAAGTCTATTATACTTTTATGCATATTTACTCTTTTTATACTACCTATAGCAAATATTTTATCAGCCCATCCCGCGTTAGCTTCAAAAGACCCGAGCAGGTTTAGTAATCTAAAAGAGAATGACCAATACAAGTTCTTCACGTACGCCTCTGCTATGGCACAATGCTTCAATAATCCTCAACTATCAGTGCACACTGACGTTGATAACCAGATGTTGAAGAATAATGTAGTATTCTCAACGTGGGATGGTATGTTGGGGGAGGATATTTATGTTTATGTAGGTACGTATCCAGAAGTAAAGGGGTTTAATAAGGGTGGAATAAAATGTAACGGTACAGAATTTCAGCAAGAGGCTTTTAATACATTTGGAATTTCACCAAATGAGTTACTGTGCTATATGGGCTACCCAAAGAACGGTTTAAAAGGAAAGAATGATAGTAATGCAAAACATGAAGAATGTGTTGCCTTAGGATTAACTAACGACTTCACCTACGCTAGAATGCCCGATAAAGGTAGTGAGAATTTCTTAAATGCTCTTACGACATTAACAGGATATGATCGCAACGTAGCAGAAAAAAACGCTTACATAAAATATAGAAAATATTCAGACTGGATTAAGGGTTGTGTGGATGGTGAAGCAACCAGTAAGTCTGACAACACATGGAAGGTTTCTGTCGTTAACACAGACACTAAAAAGGTTGATAGGATATACAAGCCAAAAGGCAAAACTGAGCACATGTATGACGGAGGAACTGGCATATATAATAATCCTAAGAAGCCTGAACTTTCATGCAAATCAATTGAAAGTGAGCTGGCAATTGCAGCTAAAAAATATTTAAATGTTCTAAAAGCAAATGCAGTAGATACTGCCTGCGCAGGACTGGCTGGTGAAAAGCTTAAAGCCTGCAAAGACGGCGCAAACCATAGGAGTGATACCGCATACTGTGGAAAAACCTATGATGGTGACGAAGAAAAAATAAATGCCTGTAAACAAGGTCAGTCTGCCAAAATTGAAGCCCCAGAAGAAGGTGACGGAGAAGAAGAGAAAAATTCGTGTGGTATTGATGGAATAGGGTGGTTGGTTTGTCCAGTAATGAGCTTCGTGGCCCTTATCAACGATGCTGCGTATAGTGCTATTTCCGGATTTTTAGATATAAAACCAGCAATACTTAATGACAACGGGGCTTCCGGAGCAAAACAAGGTTGGGAGTTTTTCCGTAATATAGCCAATGCCATATTCGCCGTAATATTCTTATGGATTATATTTTCTCAAATCTCTAATGTTGGCGTTAGTAATTATGGCATTAAGAAAATCCTACCTCGCTTAATAATAGGAGCTTTACTAGTTAATTTATCTTATTATATTTGTCAGATTTTTGTAGACTTATCTAATATATTAGGGCATACATTAAAGGACGCCTTAGAATCTGGAGCGGGAGAAATAGGTACCAATTCTGAGGCTACGGGAACAGGTAGCAATTTAATTACTGGCATATTAGGCTTAACCGGAGCAACCCTATTCATCACCTTAGCAGTCGGATTACCTACTCTTGCCGCCGGATTTTTAGCAATTATGACAGTGTTTATTATTCTAATAGTTCGACAGGCGGGAATTATATTATTAGTTGCCATATCTCCAGTAGCATTTGCTGCTTGGCTATTGCCAAATACAGAAGACTTATTTAAAAAATGGATGAAAATGTTCCGGGGACTGCTGTTAGTATTTCCTATAATATCTTTGTTGTACGGGGCAGGAAAATTAGCTGGTGCAGTATTGACATCAAGTGCGACAGTTGATCCGAATAATCCAGACGAAACTATGCAGCTAGTTGCTTTAGCAGCCACCACTATACCACTCATCGCCACTCCTTTTGTATTGCAAAACTCCTTAAGTTCGCTAGGTAGTATTGGTGCAAAGATAGGAAAAATGAGTGCTAATGCCCATAGTCGATTCGCCGGAAATGTAAAAGGCACAGCAAAAAGACGTGTTGACAATTCTGTTATTGGCGATACGAAAAGAAAATATTCAGATTTCATGGACAGAAAACGCGCAAGTATACGAGCTAAATACGCAAAGATAGACAATGGTAGGTTTGGTCAATTTATGGGTTGGGATAAAGGTGGAGCGCGCGCCCGCGCAACTGTAGCTAAGGCGTTCGAGAGCGACGTTGAAAACGCATCCACAATGCTACAAGGCATGACATCGAAAGATATAGCTGATATAGCCAACGGCACAAAGGCAGCCTCAAAGGCTATGCGTGCGGCGGCTATTGACCATACTATGGCCAATGGTGGTTTTGAAGAACGTATGGAGGTGCTGAGTAGCCTAAAAGGTGTAGACGCTTCTATAAAACAACGAGCGATTAAAGCTTCATTTGCAAAGGGAGATAATAATATCATAGGAAACAAATTCGGAGATGCTATCCTCAAAGATGAGATTAATAATATGGAAGATCTATCTAACATGGCAGTAAATAATGCCGAGTCTGGAAGTCTACAGGCAGAACACTTAGTGCAGAATGGAGCAGCAACCGGATGGCTATCTAAAGCTATTGCCGATAGTAAGAATGAAAAAGCTTCGGCTGCATTTAAAAAAGCAGGAGAAGTTGCCGCATCAAATCCAAATACTGCGAAAAATATAAATCAAACAATATCCGATGCGTTAAGTGCTCACGGAGTGGGTGTCGAGAATACGCCACAGAATACATCCTCCTCTAATTCTCAACAGAACAGCCAGGGCAGCGGCTCTCAACAATCATCACAAAATAACCAGCAGGGCAACAGTAGCTCTGGGGGGGGATAATTCTTCCCACTCCAGAAGATGTTAATAAATACGGCAGATGACATTAAGCAAGAAAAAATCATACACAGCTTTTACTCTTGACTTTTTCCATCAAAAATGCTAATATAACCTCAGATGGAGTGGTTGATTTCCCGTAAGCAGCTTCTTAACAAGTGGCTGCAGTGGTTTATATTGCTGATAGCAGGGATGCTGGTGGGCATTTTTCTTAATACCTTAACGCACTCGACTTCTGTTTACGCCGTAGACGCAGAATGGAGCGGTCATAATTTAACCTATAATAAAGAAAAATATACAAAGGTAAGTGATGATAAAAAGA
>CALHZJ010000037.1 GCA_938041005.1 uncultured Candidatus Saccharibacteria bacterium
TTCGGTTATGCTCGCCGGGTAGGGTGATGTTTTTGTTGGAATCGTACAAGATTGTTAGATTTTTCTCATCAAATATGGCGGAATTTTCTTGCCACGCGATAACTTTTTTAGATTTTTTACCGAATTCACGGAAGGCGTCTAAGTAAGATTCTTTTGTTGGATATGTGTCTGGATGGTCGTAATCAACAGATGTGATAAGGCTGATTTCTGGAGAAAAATGCAAAAAGTTGCGGTCAAATTCATCACACTCGTATACGAAAAATTGACTATTTTTATCAAATGTTCCGCTTGGTCCAAAACTTAAAGTTGAACCCACAGAATAACTGACAGGAATTTGCAATTGCTCCATTGTCCAGACTAGCATACTCGTTGTTGTGGTTTTTCCGTGAGTGCCAGCGACCGCGATAAGTTTCAGGTTTTTATCGGCGATTATTTGCGCTAATAACTCGTCGCGCTTGCTGGTTTTTATGCCTAATTTTCGCGCTAAGACTAATTCTGGGTGATTTTCCGGTAAAGCAGCGGTGTAAATAAACCAATCAAATGGTGATTTATCGTGCTCTGATTGCAAGAACGCGCCAGATTGATCAAAAGAAATAGGAATTCCGGCCGATTCTAATTCGTTTGTGATTAGGCTTGGTGATCTGTCGGAGCCGCAAACACCATACCCGACCCCTAAGGCAATTCTGCTCAGCGGTCCGATGGCAACGCCGCCGATTCCTGAAAAATAAATTCGCATACAAATATTATACCACCGCAGTGGTAACAATATTCACGTCATTGGGATAATTTGCTATACTAAAATCATAGAGAAGGCGGTGGGATGGCTATAGACAAGAAAAAAACTAAGTTCAGAATTAAGCGACTCAGTCAGATTAAGACTTGGCAGTTGGTTATTTTATTGATTATGTCTGGTTTTATTTCGGCAACTTTTTTGAGGTTGAATAATGTTGGTATGGTCGAACGACGAGAATCTGTGGAAAATGCGGATAAGGCTGGAGATGTAGTTAATCTTCAGCAGCGGCTATACGATTTGCAGCGTTATGTATCTACGCATATGAACACAGATCCGGGGAAGATTGCGCTGGATCATACGTATAAACAAATGTATGACCGGAAGCTGAAAGAGTTCGAGGAGGAGATAAAAAATCAGTCTAACAATGATACTGTGTCGAAAGTTAGGGCTGTCTGTGATGCTAGGGCGCAGCAAGGCGGTTACGGCCGATTTACGACACAGGCGGATCCGAGGTATATCAATTGTATTAATGAGGAGTGGGCGAAATATCCTGCCGCGAAAGCTACTAACTTGCAGTTTGAAGCGCCTTCAACTGAGCCGTATTATCACACTTTCGTCTCGCCGATATGGTCAGCTGATTACGCGGGGTGGTCTTTGCTAGTGACGATATTTATTGCCATGATTATTGTAATGAGGTTGTTTGTTCTGGGAATGTTAAAGTTGATGATTAGACGGCGAAATAAGCTTTTTTAGCTTGACAGGGGTGATATAGAGATAGTAATCTATATAGGTATATCATTAATAGGAGGTATATAACCAAATGGCTTATAAACATACCAACTCAAAGGGCATCACATATTACTTGCATAAGACTGACGTAACTTTGCGCGGCGGCAAGACTCAAACTATTTACTTCTTCGCTAAGGTTGAGAAGAATGAAAAGGGTACACCATGTGATCTACCAGAAGATCGTATTGTGAAAGAAAACCCACGCAACGGCTTTTTGACAATTTCTAAGAAAAAATAGTCCTTTGCTTGCACCATAAGCGCGTTTGGTGATATAGTATAACCAAACAAACAGGTGCCACAACTCCTCTGTAAAAAGCAGGGGAGTTTTTTGTTGGGGTTGATTATTTGTGGATATTGTGGTACAATAGCTACCGTATGGAGTTGAAGACGGCTGAAGTGTTGGATCTTGCTAGACCGAACAGAGCGGGCGTTATTGATGTTGTTGATTCGGACGGTAATGTTGTGCCGTTGGACTATTTAGGCGAAGATTTTGTTCCTGATGCGAATAGTTATAGTGATAAAGATTTTACGAATAGAAATAGAATTATAGTTGAGATGTGTGATCTTTTCGGTAGGATTCGTCGTCGTGCTGGCTTTGCCGAATGTCATAGAGGTCGTGGCGACTATGATCGAGCTCGTCGCATAGAAAGAAACAGGGGTAGTGATATTTCTGAAGTTGGCAGACTTGCTATAAGCGCTTGTGAAGCATGTCCACTTAAGCTTGATTGTGAACTGTATGGTAAATTAGGAGGGGCTGTCCTAAGTGATGTTTTGGATTATAAAAAAGTTCGCACAGCCACATCTCTGACTAAAGCAGGCAAGAAACGTTGGGGTTGGAATAAGGGTTGCATAGATAATAATGCGTAAAGAAAAAGCCCCCTTCTAGACGAAGAGGGATTTTTCTTGGTGACCCAAGTGCATCTACATTGGAACCATATCTGTAGCGAGATTCTGAGCTGGAGACGCTTAATAGAGGCGACCACCCCTTCAATAAAGATACCCAACCACCATTAAAGTATATCGTAACAGAATGTGTTAATATCAATAAATTATCCTCTTGACTACTTTTACGTTATCCAGCCTGATAAATTCATAAATCAGCACTAAATGTCGTGGTTGGGTTAGACTAAGATTGCCACAAAGGGCTAATTGAGGTCGCTTATTTAGGAGATTGACGATATAATCAAAATAATGAAGAAAAACTCTCAAGCACAGCTCCAGGGTATGTTACTCGGCTTAGCCATAGGCGACGCCCTCGGTGCGCCTATCGAACACGGCTACACAAGTGATGAGATTGTCGCTCGTAAAGAAGAATTGCGTCATATGCACGATGAAGCACACTTTCCTCGTGGTGTCTGGACAGACGATACTTCTATGGCATTATGTTTAGCAGATAGTTTGCTAGAGTGTGGCGGCTATGATTCTTGGAACGTTATGGATAAGTACTGCAAATGGCAATCAGAGGGCTATCGCTCGTATTTTGACTATGGCGAGGGCATTGGCATGCAGACGCTTATCATGCTGGATATGTACGCTAGCGGTTACGCTATTGTTCACAAAACGATGAATCGGAGCGATGGTGCTGGTAACGGTGTCGTGATGCGTCTTGCACCAGTCGTGATAGCTGCCTATGGTAAGCGGGATATCCGTGACGTGATACGGCTCGCTCAAGTTTCCGCTAGAGAAACGCATTACTCCTATGAGGCTGAAGCTGCTGCTGAAGTATTTGCTGCTATACTACATAACGCTATCCATCTAAAAGACAAAACAGATATTATAGATGTTAGTAAGTATAGTACCGGCGCACACTACGACCAGCTGCTGAACAAGCTAAAAGAGAGAGTTGAGACGGATAAGCTCAAGAATAAGCCAGGTTATGTCGTGTACACAATCCAGATAGCTTTAAGGGGTTTTATGAGTTATGACACATTCGAGGATGGAATGTTGGCAGTTATGTGCCTAGGTGGCGACGTTGATACGACCATGGCAGTGTATGGGCAATTAGCTGGTGCATACTATGGGCTTAATGCAATACCGAACGAATGGCGGCGTGATGTTTATCAAGGGAATGATATTATTGAACTAGCGGATAAACTAGCCGCAATGGACGATTGCCCTGTCCTGTATACACGGTTTGAGGAAGATGTAACTTAATACAAATTAGGAAGAGAATGACTATATGAACAAAACAACATTAGAAACCGCTCAGCAGCTGCTAGCCACAAAAGAGTTTAGCTACAAGGATATTAACCCAAGCGAAAGAGGAATATTCCTAGCGGCGCTTATTGAGAATGGTAAAGTCGCCAAAGAAGGAACTAACCACCACTCGAATATCCCCAAAGGAACGCTGATTAGCGAGTGGTATTTACGACATAAGCTAGGGCTGAGTGGAGCAATAAAGCACGACCTATACACCTCGCTTGAGCTGTGGGAGCTAGATGATAAGCGATATCAAATTATCTATTATAAAACCTTTGGCTTAGGTAATTATGTTGAAACAAAATCAGAATTCTATGACGATAAAGACTCTGCTCAGGCTCACCTTGACGAAGAATCTCGTAAGCTTGAAGCAGAGTTATCTCGCCTTGAGTGATAAAACCTAGAATCATCTTTTGTCAAAGTAAGTCATGCTAGGTGCTGCTACTTTTTGTGCTTGGATTGTTGTAGATTGTTGTATGAAAAACAGATCTAATAAATGCGTATGATGACGACAAGGCAATGATAGCCGACGAGCTACGGCGCCTAGAGCGTCAGCAAGCAATACGAGAGACTGATATTGATGTTGCTCTTGAGATTATGCGAGATGTAGATAGACAATGGGTACTGGCTTCGCCGGGCGCTAGGACAAGGTTCCAAAGCATATTATTAGGGGTTGATATATGACTATAAAAAACCATAGGTTTGGAATCAGTGAAATCAGTGTATTTTACAGAATACTACCAACCAAAAAAGGTTCTCCAGAGCCTGAAAAACCTTTCTTGGTGGCGGGGGTAGGATTTGAACCTACGACCTTTTGGTTATGAGCCAAACGAGCTACCAGGCTGCTCTACCCCGCGATACATAATTATGATATCAGCTTGGCGTAATAATTGCAACACCTTAGTGTTTATGACTGTTTCCTCCAAATAGAAAGTTCATCCATTGCTGAAAGTTGCTATCCGTTCGCTTCGCGCTCGACGCAAGTTTTTGGGCAGGCGTGGCGCTTTCGAAAGATTGGGTGATGAGCTGTTTTTCTCCTGGTAAACCTTTTCCTGTGCGCTGTCTAATAGTCAATTCTTGATACTCTTCGCTTTGATAATATTTCGATTCGTATTCCAGTAGAGCGACTTGCAATTTTTCTATTTCCACTTGCTGGCGTTTGTTGTCGATAGAGCGTTGCAATTCGTAATTTTTTTGCATTGACTCAATGGAGCCCCAAGCCCAACTCATAGCAATTAAAATCGCAGCAGCAATAACGACATTATTTAGGGTCAAATAGTCGTGCTGTATTCTGTAAATTAATCGTTTGAGTTTTAATTTGTTCATTTTTGCAAATTTAATATCTACCACATAATATTGTAGCAGGAATGGTAAAAATATTCATCTTATGATTATCAAATTCAGACTGTGGTGGGGGCGGCTGGGATCGAACCAGCGACCAATCGGTTATGAGCCGACTGCTCTAACCCCTGAGCTACGCCCCCGTGAGACTTATTATAGCGCATCAGAGGTAATTATAGAAGTTTTCCAGCGGCAATTCGCACGGCTTCTGACCAAGAAGTAAAACAATGCGGCGTTGACGCTAGTTCTTCGCTGGTAATTTTATGTCGAATGGCCAGGGCTAGCTCGGCTGCTATATCGCTAGCGTGCGGTCCGACGATCGTTCCGCCTACGACAACTCGCTTCTTATCAACAATCAATTTCACAAAACCTATTCGCTGGTCGGTAATATTGCTGCGTACGGTAGTCGTGAGCGGAACAATTGCTATTTTTGCGCTTATTCCTTTCACCTTACAATCGTATTCATTCATTCCAATTTGAGCTATTTCTGGCTGAGTAAATGCAACTTGTAGGCGTGGGGAATCATTGAATTTAATCTTATTATTATGTAGCAAATTATGAGCTGCAATACGACTTTGCACTAAAGCTGTGTGAGTTTGGATATTGGCGTCAGTTACATTTCCTGCGGCAAAAATATGTCGAGCGGAAGTTTGCAGGGAAGAATTAACCAAAATGCCATTCTCGGTATATTTCACGCCGGCGTTTTCTAAGCCTAAATCTGTCGCGGGCAATTGTTGATCGGCAATTAGAATCTCATCAACACGTACAGATTTTTCTATTCGCCCTTGCAGAAAAGTGACGCGCTTTTGTATAGACGATTTTTGTATAGCGATAATCTTAGTGCGAGCTAAGATTGAAATATTGCGATTTTTTGCGTCATTCGTAACCAAAGCGCTGACTTCTGGGTCAAATGTTGATAATATTCTGGACGATTTCTCTGCTACGTAAACTTTTGTTCCCAGGGTGGAGAAGATGTGCGCCAATTCTAGTGCCGTAGCTCCCGCGCCAACAATGAACATGGTTTTTGGTGGGCGCTTTAAGCTAAAAATAGTTTTTGGAGTGTGGTAAGAAACGGCGCTTAACCCAGGTATTTCTGGAATTTGCCAATCAGATCCAGTTGCAATGAGAAATTTGCTAGCGGACAAGTGTCTTCGATTGATGGCTATTTCGTTCGGACTCAAGAAATGTGCATTGCCAGCAAAAACACTAATGCCTTGCTTTTCGTAATAATAGCGATTGCCGCCAGCTCCAGTTCTCTTTACGACTTTGTCTTTCCAGGAGAGTAGAGAAGGGTAATTATACCCAACCGAGTTAGTGCGCAGCCCAAACTTAGCGGCATCTTTGGCTGTTTGATAAACGTTAAGAGCATGAGTTAAAAATCCAGTTGGCACATCTCCCCAGTTTGGTGATTCCCCGCCGAATGTTGATTTTTCTACAACAGCAACTTTTTTTCCGGCACTTGCTAATATGCTGGCTGCGGGTGAGCCACCAGCGCCGCTACCAATTACGATATAGTCATAGTCAAAAGTTGGTTTTTGCGACATCAAATCTCCTAAATTATGGTTTTATAATTTTTATATAAATAAGCCGCGTCAGGATGCAGAGTTTTCATAATGCGTTGTGCTTGGCGGCGGATATCGGCAGAGGTTATTTCTGGGTGAGTTTCGCACCAATTCATAACACCCAAAGTGACGGTTTTTGCGATGTCTTGAGCTTGACCTTCTGGCGTACGAACGCTTAGGCAGGTGGCAATTATGGAATTGTGTAGCTTGTCCGGACTGAACTCCTCTGGTGGCCGCTTTCCTCGTTTGATGACGTCAATTTGACCTGGCTTTACCATAGATTGCCTCCATAGCTAATGACGCCAATAACGCGGTCGACGAATAGGAATGCCGCCAAAATTAATAAGCTACCACCGCTGGCGAATTGCAAAAATCTCTTATGATCTTCCCGCCAACGCTGTAAATTAGAGATGCTGCGTCCGCTGCCGATCAAGACGATAACGACAAACAACGGCAGTGCGGACACGACGACGTAGATCGCTATGCTGACGATTTGCAAGAAAGGGTTTGGTAGGGTGATAATAGCCAGGCTGGCGGCGATAATTGGCGCGATAATAAATATGATTTCTGCAATAACGCTAATTATTCCCAGGGCAAGGCTTTCTATGGAGTTTTTGGTTTTTTTGGTGCGCTTGTTTAAATATTCTGCAAAATTGCGTGGAAGCCATAATGAAGTTCCTGGTTGTCGTCGGAAGTAGAACGCCCAAATTGCGATTCCTAAGCCAAACATCATCCCTGAAGAGATGGCGGCAACGAGTTGCTCTGCGCTGGTGACGTGGTGGATGAATAGTGATAAGAAATAGGAAATTGAGCTGATAAGTAACAAGGTAATCATTGCGACGCCAAATACAAAGCTGTTGCTCATACGAAAAATTTTTCTCTGGGCGGTTTTTTTGCCAATTGAATGTCCGCTAAGTAACGTTAAAACACTGACGCTAAGCTGAAAACTAGCGTGAATAATCGCTGCAAAAATTATGGTGGCCAGTGATGAGATTGTTACGGGGGTCATTTTTGTGTATAAATCCTTCTCTACCAGTGTACCACAAGCGGAATGAAAAGGTAAATAATGACCGAAAAAGGTATTGCTTTTTTGTCAAATTTATGATAGTATAAAGACAGTTAAATAATTAACACAAAAAAGGAAAAAATATGGAAATCAACACCAGTGAATTAGCTGAATTTTTAGAAGTAACCCGAAAAAAGGATTTAGCAACGTGGGAGCGTCAGCGTAATTCATGGGAATTGGATAGTTTTGTGTCACGACGATTGGCGGCTTTGGATGGCGTTCAATCTGAAGAGCTTGAGCTAATTTAATTCAGTATCTATAAAAAATTCCCCGTCGTATTGACGAGGAAAGATAATTTCTGGTAGCACCGGGTGGACCCGAACCACCGACCTCAGGCTTATGAGTCCTGCGCTCTAACCAGCTGAGCTACGGTGCCACACTGCATTGATTGTAACAGATAGTATAAAATTTGCCAAATACGTTTTAGGTAAATTGTGAGATAATGGATATGTGAGATATATTATCGCAGTCAGTGGTGGGATTGATTCGGTAGTTTTGCTGGATTTGATGTCGCGAACGGAAAAAGATTTGGTGGTCGCTCATTTTGACCACGGAATTCGTGAGGATTCGGCGAGTGATGCTAGATTTGTCGAGGCTTTAGCTGATAGATATAAAATACAATTTGTTTGTCGGCGTGAAAAACTGGGGGCTGATGCCAGTGAAGAATTGGCGCGCCAAAGGCGTTATGAATTTTTGCGTGGCGTGGCGACGGATTTTGATGGCGTGATAGTGACAGCACATCATCGAGATGACATTATTGAAACTGTAGCAATGAACCTTAAGCGTGGCTCCAGGTGGCGAGGCTTGGCGGGGATGAGTGATAGTCAAATAGTTAGGCCGATGAATAGTTGGACGAAGCAGAGAATTTATGAATATGCGATTCGCCAGAAATTGGAATGGTGTGAAGATGAGACAAATCAAAGCGACTTGTATCAGAGAAATAAATTTAGGCGTAAGATAAATCGTGAACTTGATGAATACCAGAAGCTTGGAATATATGAGGCGTGGCGAAAACAGAGAGAATTAAGAGGGGAAATTGAGCAGGAAATAGAGAAGTTTGACGGAGAAGTCCTGAGTCGGTATTTTTTGACGATGATAGATGATAATGTCGCACAAGAATTGCTATATTATTACGTTTTACGACATTACGATGTGTCATTGCTGGGTTCTCAATTGGAGCGTATGCTAATTGCTATAAAAACTGGAAGAGCTGGCTCGTGCTGGCAAGTTGGCGGCGGCATTGTGATGAAATTGACGCTAAGAAGTGTTATAATAAAGAGAGTTTGATTAGTATAGGCGAAAGGATTAGTTGAGAATGGCTGTTAAGATGCCTCAAAGAAATGGAAAGAATAGAATAAGTCAAATTTTACGATTTGGATTGTTTTGGGCAATTATAATTTTTGTAGCGTTAATTTTTTACGCAACACTCTTCCCTGCGTCAAATCTTAAAGATGTTGCATTATCTGATGTAGTGCGTCGAGCAAATGACGGTAAAATTGCTCAATTGGAGATTCAAGGAAACGATATTAAGATTACTCCGAAAGATCAATCAAAACCTACCGAGCATTCAGTCAAGGAATCTAGTAGCATTTATGAGCAGGGCTTGAATAAGGATGCTAAGGTTGAGGTGAAGGTTATTCCACCATCCACAACCGGAGAAACCATGTGGAACCTGGCGGTTATGGTTGTGCCTGTGCTGATTATCGTGGTGTTCTTCATGTTTATGATGCGCCAAGCTCAGGGCCAAAATAATCAAGCTATGGGATTTGGCAAGAGTAAGGCTCGCTTGTACGGTCAAGATAAAGAAAAGGTTCTGTTTACGGATATCGCTGGAAATGATAACGCCAAGCAAGATCTGCAGGAAGTTGTTGATTTTCTTAAGCACCCGAAGAAATATAAAGATTTGGGCGCAAAGATTCCAAAAGGCGTATTATTAGTCGGTAATCCTGGTACGGGTAAGACAATGCTAGCTCGAGCTGTTGCTGGCGAGGCTGGTGTGCCATTCTTCTCAATTTCTGGTTCTGAATTTGTGGAAATGTTTGTTGGTGTTGGCGCTAGCCGAGTACGAGATCTATTTTCTAAGGCTAAGAAAAATGCTCCATGCATTATCTTTATCGATGAGATTGATGCCGTGGGTCGTAAGCGTGGCTCTGGTATGGGTGGCGGTCATGATGAACGCGAGCAAACTCTGAACCAGATTTTGGTGGAAATGGATGGCTTTGATGGCGAGACTAATGTTATTGTTTTGGCAGCAACCAACCGCGCGGATGTTTTGGATCCGGCTTTGCTTCGCCCTGGACGATTTGACAGACGTGTGAATATTACATTGCCAGAACGTAAAGATCGTGAGGCAATTCTGAAGGTTCACTTTAAGAAAAAGCCAACTGATGAAACTGTTGATCTTGATAAATTGGCGGCAAAAACTGCTGGCTCGTCTGGTGCGGATTTGGCAAATATGGCTAATGAAGCTGCAATTATTGCCGCTCGTCGCAACAAGAAGAAGATCTCAAATGACGAATTAACTGAGGCGTTTGAGCGTGTGGCAATTGGTCCAGAGCGCAAGACTAAGATAATGAACGATCACGAGAAAGAATTGACTGCTTATCACGAAGCTGGCCACGCAATTGTTGGTCACGTCTTGCCTGATTCTGACCCGGTCCACAAGGTTACGATTATTCCACGTGGCGGTACCGGTGGAGTAACATGGTTCTTGCCGCCAGAAGATAAGAGCTATACAAATGTTTACGAGTTTAAGGATATTTTGGCTCGGGCAATGGGCGGACGAATCGCTGAGCAATTGATTTACGGCGATGACGGAATTACTACTGGAGCTGGTTCGGATTTGCGAAAAGCGACTGAAATTGCCCGTGATATGGTGATTGAGCAAGGAATGGGCAAGGGCTTGCGCGATCAAGTATTCCATGAAGATAACGGCGGCTTGATGTTCGATAAAATGACCAGAGAGCGTCCGTATTCTGATGAGACTGCGAAGATGATTGACGAGGAAGTTGCGCAATTGATTACCGAAGCTAAACATCGTGCAATGTTGGTATTGAAAGAGAATCGTTCGTTCCTCGATAAGTTGGCTGAGGCTCTATTGAAGGAAGAAACTCTGGAAGAATCTGAGGTTGACGAGATTCTTAAAGGCACTAAATTACCAAAAGAAGCTAAACTGCATTCGTAAAATACTATGGGGCGCGTTCGTAGTACAGTTACGAAAATAAATCAGCGGCTTAATGTGAAATTGGCTGCTACGATACTGGCGGGCTCGACGTTGTTGTCGAGCTTGTTGGGGTTTTTCCGTGATCGTCTACTTAACTCTGCCTATATGCCAAGCGAAAACGGAGCATTGGCGGGATATCCTGTTGGACTAGACGCTTATACTGCAGCTTTTATGGTGCCAGATTTTATGTTTGCAGTGCTGGTTTCTGGTGCGCTTAGTGTGACGTTTATCCCAGTTTTTAATGAGCGCTGGGTCAAGGGCAATAAGCAGTCGGCTTGGCAAATTAGCTCTAGCATGATCAATTTTATGGCGCTAATAACCATGGCGGCGTCGGTGTTGATTATTATCTTTGCCGATCCGTTGATGAAGTATTTAATCGCGCCTGGTCTGAGTGAGTCTGGTCATGCTTTGGCGGTTAGTATGATGCAAGTGATCGCGGTTAATCCGTTTATTTTTGCGGTTGCGGCGGTGATTGCTAGTATTCAGCAAGCGGTCGGGCGATTTATGTTCTGTGCGCTGGCACCAATGCTGTATAACGTCGGTATTATTATCGGTACGGTGTGGTTTACTGGCGGCGTCAATTTATTCGGTTGGCAGATTTTTGACGGCGGCATTATGGGTGTGGCGTTGGGTGTGGTTTTAGGATCATTTTTACAATTGATCGTCAGTGCGGTTGGCTTGGCTGGACTTGGGTTTGATTACAATTTCAAAATCTATTGGCGAAATAAGGGATTTAGGAAAGTTTTATCTTTATTGCCAGCGCGTTCTGTCGATCAAGGAATGGATTATGTGGTTAGCTTGGTCGAGGTTAATTTGGCTTCGCGCTTGGCTGATGGAACGGTTAGGGCGTACCAGCAGGCCTTAACTCTTCATATGATGCCGATAAATCTTATTGGCGTGGCGATTTCAAATGCCGCCTTTCCTCAATTGACTGAGCATTTGGGCGAAGGTCGAAATGACCTATTTCAAAAAGACCTGCGTTCCCTGCTGAGAATTATTTTTTGGATGGCACTTCCGGTGTCGGTGGTGATTTTCTTTACCAGGGGATACGTCGTGCATTTTATCCGCAATGGTGGCAATCAACTGATCGCGGGAATTTTGGGCTGTCTGGTCGTGGCAATTTTATTCCGAACTATTTACCATATGGCCGCGCGAGCATTTTACGCCCGCCAAGACACAAAAACCCCATTGTATATTTCAATTTTCTCGATTACTTTGAACATTATCTTAGCAATTGTTCTATCGATGGTCTTGAAAATGGGCGCGTATGGATTGGCTTGGGCTCAATCAACAGTGGCAGTTTTGGAAGTGGTTGTGCTTTTGGCGGTTATGAATCGTCAAATGCCAAAATTATTCGACATGACGTTCGTGCGAGCGATTTTTAAGATGATAATTGCTGGAACTATTACGGGCGTGGTTTGTTATATTGCCGTGCTAATTATGCCGTTTCGTTATCATGACGACAGCTTCTTTAGCGCTTTTCCGAAATTCGTTATCATTTCAATGGTTAGTTTTGGCGCGTATGCCGCGGCTTCGAAGTGGCTAAAATTGCCAGAAATTGACCCGATTCTTGCACGATTGAAAAAAGTGTTATTTGGACGATTGGAGTTTAAGGGCTAATGGAAAATATTCGGAATTTTTGTATTATTGCTCACATTGATCACGGCAAGTCTACGCTGGCTGATCGAATGATGGAGATGACTGGGACGGTAGAAAAGCGCGAGATGAAGTCGCAGTTGCTGGATTCGATGGATTTGGAGCGGGAAAAAGGCATTACTATTAAGTTGGCGCCAGTGCGAATGCGATATAAAAATGTCGATCTGAATTTGATTGACACTCCGGGGCACGTTGACTTTAGTTATGAAGTTTCGCGTAGTTTGCAGGCTTGCGAGGGTGCGATATTGGTGGTTGATGCTAGTCAGGGAATTCAGGCGCAAACATTGTCGAATGTTTACTTGGCGATGGAGCAGGATTTGACAATTATTCCGGTGTTAAATAAGGTTGATTTGCCAGCCGCCGACATACCGCGCGTATCCAGACAAGTTATTAATTTGTTGGGCTGTGACGAGAGCGAGATTATTCATATTTCTGCTAAAACTGGTCAAAACGTAGATAAGGTTTTGGATGCGGTTGTTGAGCGAATCCCGGCGCCAGTTGGCGAGGTTGATGGTCCAACTAGGGCGCTGATTTTTGATAGTTATTATGACGATTATCGTGGCGTGATTTTATACGTGCGGGTGGTTGATGGGCGAATTAAAAAGGGTGAGTCTATCCGAATGATGGCGACTGGCGCAAATGGACTAGCTCTGGAAGTTGGTCATCTTAACCCAGCCATGCAGCCCGACCCTTCGCTTGAAACTGGCGAAATTGGCTATATTGTGACAAACCTGAAGACGACACGCGAGGCGCGGGTTGGCGATACGGTAACACTGGGGAGATATTTTAATTAAGATTAAAAAGGGAAACCACGAATCTACAAACAATAAGCTTAACTGAATTTTTTTGGCGTTGGTTCGTAGTATTGACGCGTATGATTGCTGAAATCAGTTTCCTTACCAGATTTGGCATAGCATTTATTCGACAAAACTCATTAAGTCTCTTAATAAAGAAATCAAACGTCAAACGAAATAGAAGGTTCTTTTTCCTAACGAGGAGGCTCTGGAACGTTACTTAGTTACTTTGTTTGAAGACTCTACTAGAGTGTTTACACAAAATTATTGACAGCATCTTTTCCTTTATAATATAATAAAACCTCATGAGGTATTATATGTCTAAACAAAAAATTAATCGCTTTGTCGGATCTATTGGAGCTTTTATTGGGATCCTTGTCTTTATTGCATATATTCCACAAATTATCGCTAACCTACAAGGAGAAAAAGCTCAACCATTCCAACCACTATTCGCAGCAGTTTCTTGTTTAATTTGGGTAATCTATGGTTGGACAAAAGAACCTAAAAAAGACTGGATCCTCATCATTCCCAATGCAGCGGGAGTGATATTAGGCGGTTTAACTTTTATTACTTCTTTATAAAAGTTATATAAACAAAACCAGCAACTTCATAAAAAAGTTGCTGGTAGAGATTTTGGACTATCACAGGAAAAAATATTTAACCAAAGTGATATATTGTTTGATAAATCAGAGTATAATAGTAATTAAAAATAGGATTGGATAGCGAGCAGATTCTTGCTTCCTGCTATGTTTATATTCCATCAAGTGTAAGTTAATTAAGATTAAAGAAGGAAAAATCATGAATCCACAAACAATCAGCTTAACTGAATTACAAAAACACCTCGATCAAACATGTAAAGAGAAGGGGTGGGATAAAAATTCTGTCACTGAAGTGTTCTTATTGTTTACTGAGGAAGTTGGCGAGCTGGCAAAAGCAGTTCGCAAAGAGACAGGATTTAAGGGTGAGAAAAAACCTGACAATCATGACAATCTGCGCGAGGAGTTTGCGGACGTGCTGAACTATTTGATGGAATTGGCAAATCGGTTTGACGTCAATTTGGCGGAAGTGTATTTTGAGAAGCACAAGATCAACCAGACGCGACAGTGGAAATAGTATATACTAGTATTGAAAAGCGCAGATTAGATAAGATAATAAAATGCGCGGGTTGGTGATACAGTAACACTGGGGAGATATTTTAATTAAGATGAGCGATTTGCCACCAATTAGATTTGCCAATGGAGCTTGCCTTGTTGCAAACGAAGTGACGGCTTCTTCTGGAGTGAAGAGAATAGTTTTTGGAGATGATCCAGAAAAACCCATAGCTCGTCTTGGTTATAGAGAAGTTGGTAGAAAGGCTTGTTTTGCGGGTATGCTGTTTAAGAATGCTCCAGACGAATATAAGGCGGGTACGTCAATATTGTCATACTTTTTTGAAACAGCAATTCCTGAATTGGGACTTAACCCAGGAGAAACTTCAAAAATACATAAACCTGTTATTGCTTTACTTCTGGCTAGATATGGGTTGGAAGCCGACACAACTTCGGAATATTGGTCTCGTGCTGGATTATTGGTGCAACGAGTAGGAATATCAAGGAAACACCCTCAGCTACATTTCTGCGAAGGAAACGAAGAAGAATTCGAGGGCGAGCAATATCAAAGATTTTATGATATTGTGCCAAATAGAGAATTGCCGTTCTTGTATCCTTTAAAATCTCCTTCAAAGCAGGTTGATGTACATACTTCGTATATTCCATAGCCACAAAACCTGCCAATATAACGGCAATGCGTGTCTAACAGAACTGTCCAGTTGTAAAGAATGGTATAATCGTTAGTGAATGTCTAAAGTAGTTGAAAAGTTGAACCTGAGTGATTCGGCGTTAAAGTTCGAGCCGGAGAATTCGTCGGTTTTGGGCTATGGTGGGTAAAAATATAAAAGCCTTAATTGAACTATGACCTCAAAAGAAAATATCCTTAGTAAATGGCGCACTATATCGTCGCGCACTGTATTCGAATATTCTCGATTAACTGTAGTGGAAGACATGGTAAAATTGCCTAATGGTAATATAATTAGCTATATCCACTACCCTTATTGTGGGCATGGCGGTGTGATTGTAGTATGTCGCCGCGGTGACACTATCCTTGTGCAGCAAGAATATTCATACCCAGTGGACGAGGTATTGTATCAGCTACCGGGTGGCAAAATTGAGGCGGGCGAGGACGCTTGTGTAGCTGCGCGGCGAGAGTTGGCTGAGGAGTCTGGTGTCGCTATGAATAATTTGCGAGAATGTGGATGGTTCTATCCTGACAACCGTCGTACTAACGCTAAGTTATATGTGGTCTACGGGGAATACGCCAGAGCGGACTATCAGCATCAGCCGGACGACACAGAGCAGATTATTTCGCAGTGGTTGCCGATCGCTGATATACAGGGCATGATTGACGCGGGCAAGATTACTAATTATGCTATGCTGGCGGCGTGGGCAATAGTGGATCGTCAGTTGTTTTCGCGAAAAAAATATAGCTAGACGTTAGCGAAAAAAGTATATTCTACAATTAGCAAAAGACGAAATTGCATACCGGAAGACGATCTTTATCCATAATAAAAATGGTATAATATCTACCGAGGATATGATCAAAGAAATTACTGTCAAACCACTTCCAGGTTATAAAGAAGTCAAGCCCTTTGTTTATGCGGGGTTTTTCCCAGTGTCCAACGAAGACTATAACGACCTGAAAGAGGCAATTGAAAAGTTGAGCCTCAGCGATTCGGCGTTGCAGTTTGAGCCAGAGAATTCGCCGGTTTTGGGCTATGGTGTGCGAATCGGCTTTTTGGGATTGCTACATATGGACATTATTCGCGAGCGATTGGAGCGTGAATATAGTTTGGATTTAATTGTGACTAATCCGAGTACTGATTATCAAGTTAGTTTGACGAATGGCGAGGAGTTGGATATCAAGTCTGCTAGTGAATTGCCCGACCCAGCGCAGATAAAAGAGATTCGCGAACCATGGATTGATGGCGAAATTATCGTGCCGCAGGATTACATAGGCGCGGTGATTCAGTTGATTGTGGGCAAGCGTGGTCGCCAGAAAAACCTGAGTTACATTGACGAGCGGGCGCTGATTTCATTTGCGGCGCCACTTGCGAATTTGTTGACGGATTTTTATGACCAATTGAAATCTATTACCAGCGGCTACGGTTCGTTCAATTATGAGTTGGCGGATTATCAAGTGGAAGATTTGGTGCGCGTCGATTTTTATGTGGCGGGCGAAATGGTTGATTCGCTGAGCGTGATGTGTCATCGGTCTGAATCGCAGCATTTGGGACGTGAGATTGTTAAGAAATTGAAGGAAGTCGTGCCGCGCCAGAGTTTTGAGGTTTCGTTGCAAGCGGCAATTGGCGGTAAATTTATTGCCAGGGAAAATATCGGAGCTTATAGAAAAGACGTTACTGGCTATCTTTACGGCGGCGATGTCAGTCGTAAAAAGAAGCTTCTTGCCAAGCAAGCACGCGGTAAAAAACGAATGAAGCGCTTTGGTAAAGTTGATATACCGAGCGAGGCATTTATGGTGATGCTAAAAAGGGATTAACTATGAAAAAACCTATTGTTTATATTGATATGGATGGTGTTTTGGCGGATTTCAAATCTGCTTTAACGAAGATATCGCCTGAGTTGACCGATGAGTTTGCCGGTCAGCACGACAATATCCCAGGAATTTTTGCTTTAATGGATCCAGTGCCTGGAGCTATCGAGGCGGTTTACGCCCTGAAAGATAAATACGATTTATATATTTTATCTTCCTCTCCGTGGGAAAATCCGACGGCTTTGGGTGATAAGTTGGCGTGGGTGAAAAAGTATTTTGGCGGCGAAGGTTCGGATAATGTTTTCTTCCGTAAGGTTATTTTTTCGTCAGCAAAGAATTTGAGTCGAGGCGATATTTTGATTGACGATCGGACGGCAAATGGCGCGGGCGAGTTTTCTGGTCGGCTTATTCGTTTTGGAAGTTCTGAATTTCCTAATTGGCAATCTGTACTTGATGAGTTATTATAGGTAAATATTATGCCAAGTATTGAAGATCTTATTACAAATTATCAGCCAACTGAATCGACAATTGAGTTGGTTAAAAGTACGAAAATTGCGCTGCTTGCGGGAATTTCTGGTGCGGGTAAGGACACGATAAAAAAACAATTACTGAAGTCGCCAGAGTTTCGCGATATTGTTTCTCATACTACGCGCGCGCCACGCACAAATAACGGATGCGCCGAGCAAGATGGAATTGATTATCACTTTATTGATTCGCAAACTGCCGAAAATATGCTACAAAATAATGAATTTATTGAGGCGAAGTTTGTTCACGGTACAGTTTATGGAACGTCGGTGGCTGAGCTGAAGTTGGCGCATGACCAGAACCGCGTAGCAATTACCGACATTGACGTTCAGGGCGTGGAGGAATATGAGCGACTGGCGCCAGATAGCATTGCGATTTTCATTGTGCCGCCAAATAGTCAAACTTGGATTGAGCGATTAAAAAAGCGTTACGCGACTGAAGAAGATTTTCAAGCGGAGTGGCCAAAGCGTCATGCCTCGGCGATAAAAGAGTTGGCTTACGCGCTTGAAGTTCCGTATTATCACGTGATTATTAATGACGATTTGGAGCGAGCAATCCGAGTGACTGAGGAAATTATTTTGCGCGGCGACGTGTTTAAGCGTCAAGATGACGAGGCGCGTTTGGTAGCTCGAAATCTACTCAATGATATAATTAATCTATGAGTTCAGTAAAAACTCCAAAAAAAATAGCAGCCAGGCAAGATCGTTCCTCAAAGACCTTGACTACATTGTTAGACCAATCCTTTTTTATCTTTGCAGGTTTGGCGTCATTTTGGTTGGCGTGGTTGGTGCTTAGAGAAGGTTGGGCGACGGGCGGTTGGTGGCTGGTTGGCTTGTTTTTTGTTGTGTGGATAATTGTGGCGTATTTGGCGTTGCCTAGGCTTCATCGAATTTTGAGCAATATGTACGTACCGAATTATTTTATCGGCAGGACGCGAACGGCGGACGGAGTATTAAGCGACCCTGTCAATTTGAGCGTGCGCGGCTCGGAAGAAAAGCTCCATAAAGCAATGACTGAGGCTGGCTGGGTTCTGGCGGATGACATAACTCCAAGGTCAGCTTGGAAAATGGTGCTTACGGTGCTGAGCGGTCGTAGTTATCCAAATGCACCAGTGTCGCCAGCATTTTTGTTTGGCAGGCGGCAGGACTTTGCTTATCAGCAAGAGGTTGACGGCAATCCAAGGCGTCGTCATCATGTTAGGTTTTGGCGTTGCCCAACTGGCTGGCTTCTTCCTGGCGGTCATCGAGTTGATTGGTTGGCGGCTGGTACATACGATAAGAGTATTGGCTTTTCTTTATTTACTTTTCAGTTCACACATAAGATTGACGAGAATATTGATATTGAACGAGATTATATCATTGAGTCGGTTAAAAGTAACAATAAAAATGTTAGAGTGACGATATTAAAGGATTTCTCAACGGGCTATCATTCGCGCAATGGTTTCGGAGATTCCATTCGCACTGATGGCGATTTGCCGATTTTGGAAGTTGGTCGGATAAAGACTGATGATAATGTCACCGCCTCAACGCGGCTCGGAGTGATTATGGATGGCACAATCTATGATCGTCATCCGCGAAATCACGAAACCTTGTTGGAAGATCTTTGGAGTCGCCGACCACCGCAGATTTTAATTGGCAGTGGGCTGATGATTTTGGCGTCTCTATTTACAATTGGGCAAATGTTGGTGGACTTTTCTAGCTGGCCGACGACTTTGGTGCAGGTTGCGAATATTGATGGAATTGATATAAATGCCGCGAATACCATGTTGTCAATGATGGCTGGTTTTAATGTGTTGTTGGTCGTGGCGGAAATCGTGTTGGTTGGGCTGCTACTTCGAAGAAGTAGTCGGGCGCGAATCTCACTACTTTCTGTGGCGACACTAGCCATTGTCACCGAATCTTTATCCGTGACAATTGGGCGAATTAATGCGTCGATTATGTTGCTTTTGATCTCAATTGGCGTGCATATTATGATCATGATGTTGTTTTCTTCAGATGCAGCGCGCTACTTTACGGAAAGACGATAAGGCTTGGCACTCTGCTTGTATGAGTGCTAGATTTGCGATATAATTGGACTATGACCGAACGTCAACAAGCAATTCTTGTCGCGATTATCGAACAATACGCTGAAATTGCGGCGCCAGTTGGCAGCGTAACGCTAGCCAAATTATTTGGCGTGAGCAGTGCCACGATTCGCAGTGAAATGGCAAAACTTGAGGAGATGGGATTTATTGAGGCACCCCACACGAGCGCAGGTCGAATTCCGACGGACAAGGGATATCGTTTTTATGTCAATGGAATCACGGCAGCGCAAATGACGGAATTGCCGAGCGGTATTGATAGTAGCACGAAGGCAATTGAGGCGCACGTCAATTCAAATGTTGATACTTCAGACAAAGCGATTCGTCGAGCAGTTGATGGTTTGGTGGAAATGACTGGCAATTTTGGTTTTGCGTCATTTGGTTCGAGTTTGTACATGAACGGAATGACTCAGTTGTTCAGCCAGCCAGAGTTTGGTGATGGCGATCACGTTCAGGCGGTTGCTAAATTGATTGACAATATCGAACCGTGGCTACGTGAAGCGGCGCCGGATGAGCCGTTAAATGTGTTTATTGGTAGCGAAAACCCAATCGGTAAAAGCAGTGGTGCTACGTTGATTATAAGTAAATTTAAGTCATCGTCTGGTGGCGATAATTACATCGGTGTGATTGGTCCGACGCGACAAAATTATCGTCGAACGATGGAGCTGGTGCGTCGTACGGGTGCGATGCTGGAAGAAGTCTTGTAGTGGCTAAAAGGAGGAAAAATGACGAAGAATAAAAAAGCTGAAGATTTAGAGAAAGAAGTTGCTGAGCTGACGTCGGATTTGCAGCGAACTCGAGCGGATTTTGAGAATTATCGTAAGCGCGTGGAGGCAGAAAAGCAATCAGCGCACGAGATGGGTCAAACTAAGTCGGTGATGAAATTGCTGCCAGTTATTGATACAATTGAGCGAGCTGTCGCCAACGTCCCAGAGGAACTTCAAGATAATGCGTGGGTTAAGGGCGTGGCTGGTCTGAATAAACAGCTTGACAAGCAATTGAAGGAGATTGGTTTGGAGAAAATTGACGCCAAACCTGGTACTTTATTTAATCCTGAATTTCATCAGGCTGTTCAATTTGATGAATCAACGGATGGTGACAAGGAAGTTATTGCCGAGGAGCTTCGCGCCGGCTATACTTTGAACGGCTCAGTTATTCGCGACGCAATGGTAAAAGTTGCCCGTAAGTAATTTGATTAAGAAAAAACTATGTTTAGCACTCTTGACATGAGAGTGCTAATTATTTATACTGAGATAGTTGGCACTCG
>CALHZJ010000038.1 GCA_938041005.1 uncultured Candidatus Saccharibacteria bacterium
TATTGGTGGTTTTGCATGAATTAGGTCATGCTATTGTCGCCAAGAGAAACGGCGTCAAGGTTGAGGAATTCGGAATCGGATTTCCGCCCGCTGCAAAAAAATGGAAAGTAAAGCGAAGTTTCTTGGGTGAAAACGTAACGTTTAGTCTGAACTGGCTGCCGCTTGGTGGGTTTGTCAGGTTGAAAGGTGAATACGATTCCGCGAAAGGCGAGGGCACGTACGGCGGATCGACGTTTTGGGTAAAGACGAAGATTCTGTTGGCTGGCGTCGTGATGAACTGGATAACTGCGATTGTTTTGTTCACGATTCTTGCGATAATTGGCATGCCGAAAATCCTGTCGAACCAAGTCCAATTGCCATTTGATACAGAGGTTAGGCGTTCGCCGGTGGCGATAGCGAAAGTTACGCCAGGTTCGCCTGCTGATAAAGCTGGACTTAAGGTTAATGATCAATTGGTGCAAATAAATAATCAACCGCTTACGGAGGCGGTAAAGTTACCAATTGTAACGAAGGAGAATGCTGGCAAAAAAATCAACGTCAAGTACAAGCGTGACGGCAAAGAATCGTCGCTTGATGTCCAGCTGAACGATGAAAAGTCCGTGAAGGGAGGCGGATATCTGGGCGTTATTCCGGGGCAGACGGAGAAAATGTATAGCACGTGGTCGGCGCCTATTATGGGCGTAGCGACTACTGGGCAATTGTCATATGAAACTATCAAAGGCGTTGGTGTGTTATTGGTAAAAACCGTGCACGGATCAATCGGACAAATATTCGGTTCTGCAGAATCAAAAGAATCTGCACGAGCTGATTTGGCCTCTGTTAGCGGAAGTGTAGCAGGACCAATTGGCATACTGGGCGTATTATTCCCGTCAGTTGTCAGTTCTGGAATTGAGTACATCATTTTCGTGGCGGCGTTAATCTCGCTGACGCTGGCAGTGATGAACATTTTACCAATTCCAGCGCTTGATGGCGGTCGCTGGTTCACGATGACAATTTTCCGCTTATTTAAGA
>CALHZJ010000039.1 GCA_938041005.1 uncultured Candidatus Saccharibacteria bacterium
CTCCGTCATATTTGTTTATAGATATATCTACAAACACCAAATCGCCCGGTTCCAGTGTTCCGGACATATTATCAACCCGAATATTTGTCAACCTCAGACTTTCGGGATTTTTAGCAGCGAAAATCCTGCGATACTGGTCTTCCGTATATTCAATATAAGAAATATTGGCTGAAATGTCTGAAGTGTTGATTAGATACTGATTGAGTATGTCGTTATCAAGCATTTTTACAGTAAATGGTAATACGGCTGTTTCAGCAGGTTTTGTATTGTTAGATTTATTTGCCCAAAATCCCTTTCCGCTGGCCAGCCAGTCAGGATCACATTCAAGAAATTCAGAAGCTCTTAGTAAATTTTGACCAGCTAAAACTTTAGTCGTGCCATTCAGCCATTTGGATACTGAGGGTGGTTTGACTTTGCAATATTTAGCCAAATCAGCCTGTGATTTGCCTAAGTCATCAAGGCGTTTTTTGATTCTGTCTGCAAGTGTATTCATTCTCTAATTATCGCTTTACGGCTTTTTCTTTTGGGTAATAGCATTTTTTCGATTATTGATTTATTTGTTAGCTATGGGTAATATGGAAGCCTTGGTTTTATCAATTACAAGGAAATGACAGTGAGCGAATACACATTGCAACAGTGGTTGCGTGAAAGAAGAGGTCGTCTGAAAGAGATGGCTGAAACATTAGACATCAACTACTCGTGGATTTCTCAAATTGCCAGTGGTCGGAAAAAAGCCCCTTTGGATACAGCAATTAAAATTTCAGCTTATACCAATAACGAAGTTACGGTTGAAGCCATCTCCAAAGCCTATAAACCTAAAAAGTAGCCATGCTCACCGCCGACATCCGCCATCACATCACAACGGACTTCGTGTTTTACCGCGAGTTCGGGCTTTTGTGCGGCTCCAATATTCAAGCGGCGACGTTATTGTCGGGGCTGTTTTGGTGGAGTGATGTGGTTGATAAAGAGCCGAAACGTCATGGCTGGATATACAAGACGGCCGCCCAGTTGTTCGCCGAGTTGGGCTTAACCCGTCGCGGCTACGAAAAAGCGCGGAAATTTTTATCGGGCAAAGGCGTGATCCAATGCCGACGCGCAGGCGTACACGGCAGAATGCACTGGCAGCTCAACAAAGAGCGTTTATTGGAGCTTTGCTATCTAGTTAAAGGC
>CALHZJ010000040.1 GCA_938041005.1 uncultured Candidatus Saccharibacteria bacterium
CTAGTCAAAAGCGCCTCTCAAATACTTCCCTATTTGATACCCCGACCGGAAAACAAAAATTTTAGAAGAAACCGGTTGGCTACCTCCCAAATAGCATCACTAATATCATTTTAACTTAGAAATCTTTTATTTACAAACTGTTTATGGTATAATTAAGCTGTATATAATCAATTGCGACAGAAACTACTGTCGTTTTTTTTGTTTATCACTAGCCGATGGGCGTAAAACAGAGGATTTTATGGACAAAGAAAATAATCCTGCACCGGAAAATGATTCCGGAGATAAAGGCCAAGAAGAAA
Source organism: uncultured Candidatus Saccharibacteria bacterium (assembly GCA_938041005.1). Classification (GTDB taxonomy): domain Bacteria; phylum Patescibacteriota; class Saccharimonadia; order Saccharimonadales; family Saccharimonadaceae; genus Nanosynbacter. The sequence continues at coordinate 300 of CALHZJ010000040.1, forward strand.
AGCCTACTACGTTTACGCAAGAACAAGCGGATGACTCTTAATCCGCTCAGCGATTGTACAGACTGTTTCGAATTAGGATTCGTCGATAATCGGCAGAGTTTGCGTGTCGCGCCATTCTCTCGCTTCTTTCGATCGATAATCTGAGTATTGTTTAACTACGAATTCCTGTTTTCCACCGAGCAAGTGAGCGTGAACTAATGTTCCTAAGTCTAAAGCTCTGCTCGTAGGTTTTTCGATAACACCAAGCTTCAGAGCCACAGCGTAATCGATACCTTTTCGATAAATATTTTTCGCCATCGAGTAGCCAAAATGGTTGATGTTATCCATTATTTAACCTCTCTTTTCTCTAAATTGTTAAGCTACAATGCTCTATTTTCGATTGTTTTATCTATGAAGTTATCTGTAGGATAGATAGCCTCATTTGATAAAACAAAAGACCAACGAAATGCTGGTCTTAATTAAAAAAGACTCGCATTTCTGCGAATCTACGTATTTATGGAGCCACGATCGGGACTTGAACCCGAGACCTACGCCTTACCATGGCGTCGCTCTACCAACTGAGCTATCGCGGCATCTGATTTATTAATTAATATGCCCGAGTCAGCGTAAAACGTCTACAGTAAGCGTTGTAGCTTACCACGGTAGCGCTCTACCAACTGAGCTATCGCGGCGTAACAGGCTTAATTTTAGCATATTAAGCCATGTTTAATCAACCGAGTTATTTCTTACGAGTGGATTTTTTGGCTGGCGTGCCGGCTTCTTTTGGCAGTTTTGGCGTGACAAATGCTTCTATTATTCCCCACGCTATGCTATTGACTAAGAATGTAACGAACAATATTCCTGAAGCTGACGCTGCCAAGTGCGCCGATGAAGCGTTAAATAATGTCAATAATCCCGCCGCGGCTAGCCCGATTATGGCTAACATGATGTAGGCGTACTGTAATTTCAATCGTTGGTTTTTTTCGCTATTCCATAATGCCAGAATAGATTTTGTAAATTCAAACATACTCATATAATAGCACATATGCTTATAAAAGTCAATATTGATACTTTGTACTATCAAAAAAATCGCCCGTAAAGGCGATAATTCAATCTTGGTGCTGGAAGTAGGACTCGAACCTACGAAGCCTTACGGCGGGAGATTTACAGTCTCCTGTGATTGCCACTACACGATTCCAGCGTGATGTGGAGCCGCTTCTCGGGCTCGAACCGAGGACCTACGGTTTACAAAACCGTTGCTCTAGCCAACTGAGCTAAAGCGGCGTGTAAAGGTGAAACCTTTATTATCTACAAAGCAATCTTGTAAAAAATACTAAAGTTTTTCAACTTTGATACTCTTATCTTAGCAAACCGCGAGCGTTTTGTCAATATCTTTATTGAACATATCGTAGCGTTCTCTTAAATATTCGTTCGTAAAATGCATATACAATCTAGTAGTCGAGATATTTGAATGACCCATTAAAGGCTGAACGTCTTCAATTCTTGCTCCTTTTCGTAGCATATTAGTAGCAAAACTATGTCTTAAAGTGTGCGCGCTTACTCTCTTTTTAATCCCAGCTCTTAGAGCGGTTTCAGATATCATTCTTGATAGATATTGTCGACTTAGTGGTTTTCCAAAAGAGTTAGTGAAAACAAAAATAGAATCCACTTCTCTTTTGTGATGGTATTCTCTAATAGACTTTTCAGTTAGAGGATCGATAAAAGTTACTCTTGGCTTTCCGCCTTTTCCTCTAGAAACTATAAGGGACCTTCTGTATAAATCATCCTCCTTGAGATTTAAGATTTCAGAAGCCCGCAATCCACTGCTTAATATCGTCATAATCAAGGCTTTATCTCTTAGATTTCTAGCTGATTTTATTAAGGCGGATTGCTCTTCTTCACTTAAAAAATTAGCTTCTACCTCTGTAGTTTTTGGTATTTCAATTGCTTCAGGTCTGATGTCTATAAGGTTTTTAGCATACAAAAATTTGATAAAACTTCTAATAACCACGATTTTATTTTTGATAGTTTTCGGCTTGTAGTTTTTCAAAGATAAGGTGTCGATAAAGTTATCAATCATCAAAATATCTAAGTCGCTAACCGTATCGGCTTTTATCGATTTGATAAAGTCTTCAAGAATACAAATGTAAGTTGCTTTTGTCGTATTGGTAGCTTTACCGTGTGCCTCTTTGTGCTTTACAAAATAAAATAATGCACGCTCCAACGTAGTACTTTTATCCATAATTCTCCCACAATTTAAGTTAAAATGTAGGATTTTGAGGTGCCCAACTAGTGTTGCTTTCAGACCACCCACACGGTCATCAACTCGGCAGTAGATATGGCTAATTTCTTATTTAATTTTGCCACGTCTAGCCGTGTCTGCATAGTGTAAAATTCACAAAGTCCTACGTGTCGAACCTACTATTTCTAGCTGGTTCAATCACCTTAAGCTCCCTAAATTCAAAATGGTAATATGTACCAACTTTACAACCGTACCTGTTGCGGTTTTTCTCTAAAGTAACGATGATATCATTCGGAAAATCTTTCATATTTCGTTCAACCATTAAAACGATATCCGCGTCCTGAGCAATATAGCTTGAACCTCGCAAATCGTTTATTCCAGTCTTTCGTGTATGACTGTCTGGTGCTTTTCGTGTATGACTGATTAGAATGATAGGAATCTGATGTCTAATTGCGTTCTTCTTTAGTTCTTTTGTTATATTTCCCAATTCTTCGGCGACGTTTTGGATTTCCCGCGTAAAGTAATGAAGGTGATCAATCACGACTAACTCACAGTTAGCTTCTTCTTTGGCTTTTCGGACCAATCCGTCAATTGATTGCCAGCTTAATTCATCGTTTTTTTGGAAAAATATGCCAGCTGCACACTTTTCGTATTCTGTTTCGCCAAGGATTTTTCTAAATCGCACACCTGCTTCGCCGTGAGTCATCTCTAGAGTAACGAATAGAACAGATTTGTTTTGCTTAGCTACATTTGCCGCGATATTCATGCTTAGGGCTGTTTTACCGTTGCTAGTGGCTCCTCCGATAACAGTAAGCTCTCCTGGTGCTAATCCCATTGTCATGCGGTCAAGTACCCAGTTACCAGTTCTTAACCCGATGATTTTACCCCAGTTTTTCATGCGCTCTTCGATTTCGTCGTGATAGTCTGCCATCATCGTGAATTCGAGCTCTGCTGCCGCGGATTTTGCAGTTTTAGCCGACGCTCCAAGCACGTATTCGTAAAGGTCTAGCTGTTCGTTCGACTTCAGTGTGTCGATTTTTGATTTAAGATAGGTTAAATTGTCCACGTAATATCTCCCTGATTTTTGATTTATGCCAATTTGCTTTGTTTTCAATGATTTGGAATGTCTCTTCGTATTTGTCGACATTGTGATTGATGTTAGATATGCCCTGTAACGTCATATAAAGGCTTCTGAGCGTCTTTACGGCTTCATTGTGGTATTTTATCGTTTCTGCCACAAAACCCTCTGAGGTGTCCTCTAAATCGATTTTTAAGCCATCCACGATCCATCTCCCATTAACTCATCTAGGTCTGCCATGCCTTCATGTTGCTTTTTTCGCTTCGATAGCATGTTGTCTATCGTGGAGGCTCTGAGTAGGTAATCGCTTTTTAATTCGTTAATCTTCTTTGAGTGCCAATCGTCTTCAACGAGTACGTCTAGTGCTTTACCGATTTCTTCTAACGAGAACTTCTTCAAGGTTTCTTTGTAACCACGTGGAAGTATTCTGAAATTACGTTTGGTTTTTTCGTTTAGTAGGTCTAATAGTTTTTTATCAACTTCACTATTAATATTATTCTTAGTGTTATCTATAGTGTTATCTATATGAACACGTTGATTTTCAACGGGATGAACACGTTGATTTTCAACGGGATGAACACGTTGATTTTCAACGGGATGACTTTTTGGGTCTGCTAAAAAACCTATATTAGATCGGCGGACCATTCGACCATATTCACGCGATTGTGTAATATAGCCAAACTCTACCAGTCTTCGACAGGATGCCTGAAAAGTAGAAGTACGCATACCTGTCAATGACATCAGCTCTTCTGACTTTTTCCAACATCCCTTGTCGCCAAAACTTGCTATTTCAGCGTAAAGGATTTTTTCTGTGCCCTTAAGTCTCTCGTCTTCTAAGACTTCTCTCGGCAACCAAACGCCTGTAAACTGACGCTTCGGCTCGATTATCTGTTGTTTGTCAAAATCATACATTGTCAGCTCTCCATTTCTTAATGGCTTCTGTCAATGGTGTTTTAATCTCAGAAATATGAACAATTTTCCCCATTCTTTTACCCTCTTCTTAAGCCAATGAAAAACTAGCACCTTCATTTTTCACAGGTGAAATTTATTTATTGTAAAAAAGACGCAAGAATTTGGTGCAAAACCCTTGACAGCTTTTTCACGATTTATCGATTTTGAGTAAGAGGTTATTTTTAAACAAAGAAAACCCCAGTCAAAAACGACCGAGGTTATCAATTGGCTATCTGATGTTCTTATATTAGCAAACTCTAGCGTAAAAGTCAATACTCACAAGATAGACTTTACGACTATACCAATGTTTTCAGCTACTTCATCTAAGTGGGAAGTTCTGCCACAAAATCAGCACACTATCGTAAAGTACGACAGTGTAATCTATGACACCGCAAAAATGTACGACACTAAGACATTCACGGCTAAAGTTCCTAAAGACGGTGTTTACCATATCGACGCAAGAACAGGTATAGCACAAACTGGCTTCTTCTCTGGATATACCGAATATATAAGCATATTTAAGAACGGCACAATGATTAAAGAATCCAATCGCACCCGAGGTACAGATAACGACCGACATTTGCCACGACCAAGTTTATCTGTAGATTTACTCTTAAAAAAGAATGATGAAATCAATATACGAGCATTCTGTAGCGACCAGCGTAATTATGGTGGCGATAGTACTATCAGCGAATTCAGTATGCGGCTGGTAGGAATAATCTAGTCTATTGTCCAATTGCTATCCAGTTAAAGTAGTAAGCACCCTCTAGCCAAGACCCGTCAAAACGACGAATAGTTGCCTTAAATGATGAGTTAGTAATCGTTAATGCACTCATTGACGCGCCACCCCAGTTATCTTTCGGAGCGTCTGTCCAGTCGTCGCCTGAATTGGGGGTATATCCGATGAATGTACAGACCACCACAGGGAACGTACCGCTCTTAAACTGTTTTGGAAATTGTATATTGGTGGTAGCTTCAGACGGGCGGTTATTACCTACTAATATTCTGGCAGTACCGCACTGTATATTCACAGGCTTGTCAGTGGTTGTGTCATTGCGCTTTACTTTTACTTTTTCTGCAAGCGGCATAGTCGTAAAGTCTATCTTGTCGGCTGTAATAGATTTATCAGGAATTACTTGAGGCTTAAGTTCAGGTATAGCAGATTCTTTTAGTGTGCCGTCTGGATTATGAGATTTTAATAGCCACTCGACTAAGTCGTTTGCCCATGCAGAAGTAGCTGTTGGTACAACTGCAGCCCCAATCGGATATAGCCTATCCAGACCACCTGTCAGAGTAAGTCCAGCAATACTCCCGTTTGAAGCAGGCACGCCTTTCCATGAAGTTGCCGACCCTGGCACTATATCATTATTAGAATCAGTTTCGAATATGACAAAATCCTGCTCTTCACCAATTAGCCAACCGTCGACTGTACTTATGGCTAGGTTTTGGGCTCCTCTTTCTTTTTGAGAGGTAAGTTTTGCGGATGCTGGCAATTCGCCTTTTGCTGAAGCTTTTCTAAGCATCTTTTTTCTCCTTATATTTTTCCTTTAACATCTCGACCACCGCGCCGATAACTGGCATCAAACGGCTAATAGCCGCGGCAATAACTGCAATGACTGCTGAGAATACTGTGTGTCCTGTTAGACTGTCCAAGCTTGCGATGAACTTGCCGAACTCGGGGCTGCTATATAGTACTGTGAATGCTCCCATAGCCCCCAGTAGTCCTTGAAAAAATGTCCTCACGGCTCGACCGTTTTTTGTTTCTGGACTGAATAATAATTTAACCTTTTCCATATTTTTCCTCCTTATTTCTTAAAGTTTTTGAACATATTAGTTAAAAATTCGACGATTGTATTGACGATTACTTCCAACATAGACAAACGCTTCTCTAAGTCGTCATTCGGACTTGGAATTGGCTTGTCGCTCAGATAGATAGTCTGGATTGCTAATTTGCCACCATCAAGTACCATCAGGTCATTGTCTACAAGGTGAGTACTGTGTGTTATACGTACCTTGGCGCTGATAGGCAGTACTTCCTGCGTCACGCCGTCTTCTAATCGCAATACAGGCGTTTCTGAACGTGTCCACATATCCACATCAGCGATATCCTTGAGGTTTTTCAGCCACTCTGGTTTCTCACGCTCTGGCTTGACTGCTGGTGTGCCTAAGTCTGTTGCTAAAATACCAAACGGCAAGCCCTTTGACTTAGCAAAGCTTGAGATGTAGTACTTCGTGCCGCCAACGGTTGTGTATTGCATCACGTCAATTTGCGTACCTTTCGGAATGATACTGTCATTTACAGGCTTACCAGTAGTGAAATTAAGTACTCTTGTGCCTGCTGCTGGCAATACTGACAGTTTTACGACTTCATCGTGCCTGTTCTTAATCCATTCAGGCTCTGCCGCTTCAGCCTCACGTCGTTTACGCTCTTGTAAAGTTTTGTACTCAGCACTACCAAGAATATCTGCCTTAATCTGGTCAACTGTCCATCCACTAGCTGCCTGATTTTTATAGTGGTCCATTCCACCAGCGTCTGGCTCACGCTCTAAAATGCTCAAAAACAGTGTACGGATTTGTTGCTCACTTACTGTAGGCACGCCCTGGTGATATCTGTCAGCAACAGCACGGATACGTCCTTTATCAATTGGTGAACAGCTAGTATTGAACCACTCCTTATGCACGTAAATAGGTAGACGTTTGCCGTAAGCCTTCTCCATATCGTAGTGGAACTCACCCATTACTTCATAATCACCATCTTCTAGTCGTGGATTGCACTCATATCCAACAGTGGTTGCGTTGCCTCTAGCATTTCCTGCGTGCCACGCTGCATTGTTTGCGTCGATAATCCAGGCAATACGTCCTGCCTCACCTACTACGTGGGCTGATGAGTTTCCGTTTGGTCGACATAGCCAATTGACGATACCGTCAAACTGAGGTTGTTGTGCTGGATCTCCCCACCAGTGATACGTCACACCATCGATTGTGCGTGGCATTCCATAAACATATGGCACTTGTGACTCAGGTGTGTAGTTTGGTGAGTTGTATTGTGTTAATTCTTGATATGACATTATTTCCTCCTTACTTGAGTTTGTTGAACTTCTTCTTGTAATTCCGTAACTGCTTTATTTTGCTGAATTAGATTGTTAGTCGCGTAAATGGCTAATCCGACAAGTGCTATAGCAAATAATTTTGCTAAGTTGCTTGTTACTAGTTTCCAAAAGTTCATAACGCCTTCAATTTCAGTACGTTTGACGTATTTTTCTTCTGATTCTTTTTCATGCTCGGCAATGTATGTTTTCAATTGAGCTTGAGTAACATTATCTCGTGCGATATTCTCAATTCGCTCTAGCATGACAGTATGCTTGTCTACGCCATCCTTAATGTATTCGACCTTAGCTTGTAACGCGCCGAACTCTTTAGCTGATACTTCTGGTTGCTCCATATTTTCTCCTTTTTTGTCTTTATTCATCTTCATCCTCCTCAAAAATTACCCCTATAGGTATGTGTTGTATTATTACGTCAGATAGCTCAAAATCTGCTCCTGCTTCATTCGCCGCGACTGAGTACTGAATCCAGTTCACGTCTTCGTCAATATCCTTAGTAATTGATAGTCTTACCTCACCGCTTGATGACTTATATTTTTTAGGTACAAATCCCCAGCCTAGAGGGCTGTTCCAGCCTGAAGGGGTATTCCACCCAATTGGGACAGTCTTTGGGGTAAAGTTTTTGCTGAAGTTTAAGAACGGTTGAAGTGGTTCATCTTCGGTTTTTCCAGATACTGAGAAGTTAATGGTTCCTGTAGGTTTGAGCAAAATAAATGTAATATCCACTAGGCTTGTCCACATCGCGCCATCTTCAGAAAACTTCACGACCCCTGAGCCGATATCAGTGATAAACGGTTTCCCACTGTCGGTCATTTTCACTTCATCAGTCAGCTCGATAAGTTTGTTTCCAATAGCCAAAAGTACTCTAGTCTTTCCGTCGCTACTTCCGTAAACTTTTAAGTCGTTAATGTCGCCTATCACCCAAGGCATACACCAAACACCGCCGCGCTTCATATCAAGCACCCATAGTTGGTTCAATTTTTCACTACCAACTGGCACTGCGAAATAAATCATACCGTTAACTTCTAGCCCGATTGATTTATGAATAAAATTACTGTTTAAGCGTTCGACGTCTGGTTGTATATTGTCTGTCAAATTATCTGTAGATAGGACGTTCTGCATTTGAGGCTTTGTCAATGTAGTCTTAAATCCAGCCTTAGAGATATAAATAAGAGCGTTATTATAAACGACAACTGAATCTGGCGCGTCTGTTCCGTCTCGTCCGTTATCATCAATCACGCTAATCCACTGAATATTCGTAGAGTCTAATTGCATACTTGATGACTGTAGATATTTCAGACTTCCGTTACCGTTAGTCTCTGAGCATAGAATCATCGGCACAGCATCGCCCTTACCGTTTCTGAATGGACGCATAGCAACAGGTATTTCTTTTGAACCTGCATTGATTCGGATATAGCCACCAGCAAATGCTGAAAAATCCAACATCGTGTCAGGGTCAGCGCCACCAAAGGTAATCTTCCAAGGGTCGTCCTCATCGCCCAAAAGATATAGACGGCTAGCTACAAGTACCGATCGTGCAGCCTTAACGCCTGCCGTGCTGTTTGAATTAGGGGGTATAACGTTAGGGTTTAAGACTTTTTGTCCGATGTCTTCATAGGATTGTGTTAGAGTATTGTCTTTTATATGTCCGACGATATCCATCATTCGTAAGCTCGTCGGGGAAATGCCACAGTATAAAATATAATATTCAGCGTCCTTGACTTTGTTCCAAGTGATCTTTACATACTCTTCAGTCTGACCTTTTGTTTTGTCTACGTTTTTTCCACGCCATTCAGTTCGACTTTTATTTACTCGTACGCTTGCGGCATCACTTCTTGCTGTTTCTCCATTTTTAACAGCCGTTACACAGTAGTACAGAGTTTCATTTGTCCCCGCTATACCTACTGCTTCAGCTTTTACCTCTGTAACTGTAGGCAGTACTTCTGGGCGTACATTCTTCTTTTTTTGAATATCATAGTAAGATAAATAATCTTTACTATTTGTAATCACTACCCTATCGCGGACTTGAGTAAATGTTGGATACGATTCGTTGTTGTAGTCTGCGCCTTCGATCTTTACCCAGCCCTTGCCGTCTAGTGCTGTATACGCGTGAGCCCTTCCTCCGTCTTTTACGATAGCTATAAGTTTGTTTGTTCGCTTGTTGCCAACGACTTCAACATACTCATCAAAACCTAAGATCTCACCTGGTAAATCCTCTCCATATTGTCTAGTGCCTGGTCGTGGAGCAACAGTTCCGTTTTGTTTGAGCATAGCGTTAGTCATTTTTAACAGACCGCTATTAGGCATACGCCCTGCGTCCATAGCAGAGATATAGCCCTTATTCCAAGACTTAACACTCAACCTATCAATATTTGGCTGAGGGGCGCTCTTAGGGGGCTTTATCATAGCCAGATATCCTCTCTAATTACTTCATCGAATTTGTAACCATTGCGGTTCTTCATTCCTTCCATAGAAGATTGGGCAAGGGTAACCAAATTACCATATTGATTGGATTTTGTGCGACTATTTCGAACAAATTCAGCGGCTATCATATAGACCAACCAGTACGGATCATCAATCTCTACCTTGTCTTCTGGTTCTACCAATTTTTTAGTACGACGAATAACTGGCGCAATGATTTTCGCGCCCTTCATTTCTTCAGTTAACCCATTAAAATCTAACTTCCAACCTAGCTGTAAAACTCCATAGCAACCGCCCTTAAATAGTTGTGGGGATATAAAAGGTACCGTCCAACTACTAGATTCCTTAGTCAGTGTTATAAACTTACGAAAATCTACTGTTCTAACGTCTTCTGGGAGCTTGTATGACGTTTTATCGTCAATTACACCTATTTCCCTATCTTCACACAATGAGCCCCATATAACGTCTGGTTCGCTTTCCCACTGCATATTTGCCATGTTGGCAATATTGAGCATACGCTCGTATTTTGAATTACCAGGACTGAGCGTTTTTGTTTTTCCTGTTGCTGTTTGATAGGCAAGATTAATTACCTCCGATAGATTCATGAAGTCCACCTTTCTGTGGTTGTTCATGAAAAAGTGCCTGGGAGCGAATACACAAATAACCACTTATTATTTTATGTATCCAATCGCCAAGCACTTCGGTGGATTAGAATTATTCTTATTTTACCACAAAACTATCTAAATGTAACTACCCTACTTGTCGGTCTGCGTGATTTTAACAGACCGCTCTTCTGGATAGCCTTAACTGAGAATTGTGGCAACCCGCCCTTATTCTTTTTGAAGGCATTCATACCTAGAGCTGTAGCGTTTGACAGTTTAAGGGTGTCTGTAGAAGTTCTAGTCCCATTTGATGAACCACTTCTTCCACCTCTTCTTCTGCCAAAACTACTCATATCTATAGCACCTGCTTGAATATGAGATTCGTTAGTGCCTTGTCCGTCTGGGTACTTAAGAGCGAATGTTCCGTCTGGGTTTTTAACTAATCCATACTTACCTACACTCTGTATAGCTCTTAGGGCTTTAGGGCTTAATTCTTCGCCCTGCATTTCTGCCAGAGAAGCTGAGTTAGTGATGTTGTAAACGTTCAGATCTTGTAAATATTTAGCAACGGCAGGATCTCGCCAATTCTTATTTGCCATTTGCATTTTTACATATTGGCTTTGTTGTGGACGGGTTCGTAGCGGGGCGTAACCTTGAGCTTCTCGGACTTTATTGTTGTAGTCTTCTATCTGCTTGAAGTGATCAGATAGTTCAGGGTGAGCGTCCAGGAATGCCCATTTCTGAGGACTGCTTGGTATATCGTGGTATGTTTTTAGAGTAGCTTGTAGTTCATCGCTTACCTCTGGATAAGGTACTCGATTGCTCTTTCCAGACTTGAAGTCTTGACGCTTAAAGTATGCACTTCGCTCTTTTTGAAAATCTTCTAGCCAAGGTGCGTCTTGCTTTAGTTTCCTCTGCTCGGCGCTATTCTTAGGTGATCCTTGTATGTGATAGAAGTACTGTTGTTTGTCGACTGGGAGTTTGTATAGAGGGTCTAGCTCTTCGCCTGTTTGTTCTGAGCGCCACTTAGCGGCATCACTGAGAGCTTTTGCTATGTTTGGCTTATTCGCTAAGGTTCGGTTAGTCATTAGTACGTCAGCGTCTGTTTTACCTTCTACGCTACCGTCTCCGTTGTATTTTCGAGTAGTTAGAGCCTTGAAGTATGCTAAATCATCACCGACAAGCTTATTGTCTTTAGAAGCTTTTTCCAATGATTGATAGAAGTATGAGCTTTGGCTTGTTCCTTTTGGCGCGTAGAATCGTCCAACGACTGAATCTAGCATACTTCTACCCTTTATTTCATCGTCAGAAGCTCCTGTAGCCTTTGCTATTGCAAAATCTGTACCATGTAGTAAGTTTTGACCACCGCCAGCCGTAGAGGTTCTGAACGTGTTATCAATCACCTTAGGGCTTAATCCCGTTAGTTCGCCGACCTTTCGAGCCGTAAGGCTTGTGCTACTATCCCACTGGTCTTTCTGTTCAAGGTTTTTCATTGCTTCTGGTACAATTTCTTGACCCGTAAACAGATTCTTATTAGCAAATGACTCTACTAGTGGTTTTGCGGCTTGTGGTATATATTGAGCACCTGTTCGCCTTAATTCAGTTGGGTTGACCGTTGTAATCTGCTCTACTGCATCACCACCAGCTTTTACCATATCAAACTTCTTGTCTGCCATCGTACTTGCTACCATGTTGTTTAATTGTCGGTGAAGTGGTGAGAATTGAGGTGGTACTGGTACTAGGTATACACCTTCCCACTTGTTTTGTTCTTTGTTGTATTTTGCATTAGGGCTAACAACGACTACGTTATTTTCTTTCACATAGTCAGGGATATTCTCCATGACTTTTTTGCGGTCTTCATCGGCGTAGTTCCATGCTAAAACGGCAATTGTTGGGGCTACTATTCCCATGGTAATTTTTGCCGTATATCTTGCTGGGTTTTCTTTCATTCGACGCAGAGTAATTCTTTGACCTTGAATATTCGCATTTGAATAAGGCACTACAGTGTTTATAGTTTTTCCGTATGTTCCGCTTCTGGCGAAGTTTGTAGAGTTCCATCTTGCTTGGTCGGCTGCAAATTTCACGGCTTCAGATTCACTCATGCCTTTTCGCTTGGCGTATTTTTTGTTTGCGACATACTGGATTGCTCGTCCGATATCTTCACTGCGTCCAATAGTATTCTCTAGTGTTCGTAGTGGTGATTTTAAGCTATGAAGAGCTCGTGTAGCCAGATTCTTATGGCTACGTATCTCATTTAGATTTAATTCAGAGGCGTTGCGTAGTATTTCATAACTATTACCGACTACACCTTCTCGTTGCATTTCTAGATAAAGATCGCCCTTATGATGGAATCCTGCACCTATTGCCTCAGCAAGAGTCTTAGGGTTCATTGAATTAATCCCGCCCTTAGAGTTGATAGTAGCGCCCACAAAGTCCTTTACGACGTTAGCCATAGTAAAGCCTGCGTTGACTGTCGTTGCGCCCATTCTCAGCACACGAGCAGGAGTCGCCAAAGCTCTTAATACGATATTCATCTGCTCACGATTCATATTTTTAGCGGCTTTAGCTACTTCAGGCGCAGCTAAGAATGTACGCTTTTTACCATTATCTAGGTAACTGATAGTCGGTCGTCCGTTTGCACTTTCTCCTGCCTTTAGCTCTCTTAGTTGGAATGGATTCTTAGGGTCTTTAGCATAACTTGCCAGAAGTTCGGCTGTTTTGTTGCGTTCACCCTGCTGAATCATATCCTGGGTTTTCGTAATCAATGCGTTTAATGGACTGTCGATTGATCGAGATGAGCCTTTAATACGCTGGACAATATCCTGCTTACTTAGGCTAGCCTCACCGGCACCCACTCCGTGCTTCATCTGAGTGTCTATTTCTTTGTCAGAGAATATACGGTCAAACGGTACATAATCTGGATATTTCTTCCTTAAGTAGTTAGCGGTATCTTGGCTGATAAGTCCATAATCTACTGTTTGTTGTAGGACTTTGTCTGAATACTCTCTAACTTGCTTAAACTCTTTAGCAAATCGTTTACTTGTAGCTTTTATGAGAGCTTTATCTTTTGCGAGGTCTCGTCCTGTTTCTATACCATTAGCTTCTAATTCTAGGGCGTGTTTGACGATTAACGCTTGGTCAAATGTCTGTAATTCTTTTTTATTCTTAAAACTAGTGATTAACTTATCAAAATTGTTATCTCGGATAAACGCTTCTGATATTCCGTCTGCACGTAAAGTTCGATCTATAGCGTTTCGCATTTCTAATTGTTCAGATTGATTTTTAATTCTATCTTCGATTGGGGCGAATCTGTCTACGAATTTCTCACGCATATCTGCTTTGAAGTCTTGCCAACGCTCTCTAAGGGTAGGTTGTTCACCTTTACGGGCTAGTTTTTGCTCGTTTGCTAGTTCGTTTACATAGTTATCAATATCTGCGGACGAATCGCTCTTCTTATATGCTGGCAACTGTTCGGTATTTCCGAACACTTCATTTCTAAATTTCCCTGTTTCCATTTGGGCGTAGAATTGCTTAATGGCATCTTGTTTACCGACAAGCCCCATAATAGCTTCAGTAATTCGGTCATATATTGCTAAGACTTTTTGAGGAATACCTAATCTAGTACCTAGACGTACTTTATCTTCACCGTTTAGTCTTCCGTTGTAGTAATCACTGAATCCGTCAGCTAGCTGTTCTTCTGCTAGTAGGTTTAGGTCGTTTCCATATTGACTGCCATATTTGTTTATTAAATAGTCATCTCCATAAGACTCACGGATAGAGTTTAATAAGTCTTGCTTGTTTTCTACACGTGTAAGTAATTTATGTCCTAATTCGTGGTTGAGAGTGTCTTCTGTAAGCTTATTTAGATTGATTTGGTCAGTCTTTGGATCATAGTAGCCTAATGCCTTCTTCTGCATTTCATTCTGCCACTCATTGAAGACAAGGTTCTCATCACCTGTCAGTTGTAGGTGGCGTGCTAGTAGCTTTTCTTGGTCGGCAAGTTCTTGTATTTTGGTATCTATCTTGTATTTCGTTTCTGAGCTTCTCGCATTTTCTTCTCCTATCCTAGATAGGGCTTCGTCTATATTAGACTTTTCTTTCAATAATAGGGATGCTTTTTCGCTTCTGTTTCTCAGTTCGATTATTTTTTCACGAATATTTTCTGGTATATGCAGACCATACTGATCTAGACTAGTTAAATCACCATCAATAATTAGTCCATTGTCCACAATAATCTCTTGGCTATATTTATCGCCATATAATGAACGATAATACTCTCTTGACTCAGTTGATGGTATTTCGTGATCAGCTAGCCTAATCTCCCCGCCTGATCCATCTGAATAATAAGTCGAGCCAAAACTGCTTTTGTGGCGGTTAGTCCCATACTTCCTGCCAAGTTGTCTTCGCAATGCGGTCATTAACTCATCTTTTATTGCAGAAGCATCTGTATATATATTATCCTGGTCTAATAGCCACTCAGCATTTCGCCCTAAAGAGTCTGACTTTTCTCGCAAGGCTTGTGTATCGTCATTATCTATTTGGCTATAATCGCCATCGGCATATTTTTTATCAACCTCCTTACGTCTGTCTTGAGATTCTTGTATTCTTCTACTATTTTCCTCTACCTCAACTTCATATGGCGTTCTTTCATCATGACGACTCTTGTAAATCTCCATAGCAAGGTCTTCGATCCGCCTTACAGATTTACTATCTCTAGCTTTTTTACTGGGGTTGTTCAAACCAAAAGAATCAAGAATATCTGCATATTCTCGCCTAAGTGATAAGTTGGTAAGCTCGTCATCTGACATTAGCTGAAGTTTCTCTGGAGTGTATTTGTCAAATAGCTCCTGGATAGTGTTCTGCTTTGTCTCCGCCTGGTGCTTATACTTCAACCCGTTCTCGTCTACCTCACCGATATGATCTCTGGCGTATATAGCCTGTTCTTGAGCTTTACGTAGGTTAATCATGGCTGGAGCATTCTCACTCATTCCTTGACCACGTAAGTATTCTTCACGTTGGCGTAGACGTGTTATATGTTCGTTATACGCTCTGACTTGTGCTTCATGCTCTGGATTGAGCTTGTATTTAACGTCTTCATTGACATTTTGGGCTTCTTGTGCTATATTACGAGTAGAAGCCTCTGTGTTATAACCAGGTTCGATAAGTTCCCCTGGCGACACAGAGGCTTTTCTTATGTTGCCCTCATAGAGAGTATTGCGTCCATGATCATTACTCTTAGCTATGTCGAGTGTAGCCGTATAGTCATTACCTCTATATTTGACAGGTAGCTCTCTATATTCAAAACCGCCATCCGCAACACCATGTCCACTTCTATCTTGTGCACTATCGATGAGGCGAGATTTTTCAATCACCTGATCAATGTATGGCGCCAATCGTTGCTTGACAGTAAAGTTTTCATTAGTGGCTCGCGCTTGTGGGTTAGTAAACTTTCTATTTCCTTGACGGCTCAACTCCACATCCATCCCATCACTTGTTCGGTACGGATTACCAGTTCGCGCCTTCTGTAAATCACCAAAAGCCGCTTGACTGAGACGTTTTCTCGTATCTCCAGTTATACTGCCCACAACTTCAGCGACGTTGTATTTCATTTGGACTGGAGATAGTCGGTTAATCCCAACACCACTCTCTCCATAAGGATTAATCCTATTTCCCACCATTCCCTTTACACCATTTACAGCACGACCAGCACCGTGCATCATACCACCTCCGAGCGCGCCAAACGTTCCAGATTGGAAGTAAGTATTTTTATCGGTGTTTATCTTACCGTCATCTGCTAGGTCTTGTGCAAATGTCTGTGTAACTTCTTCCGCGCCCTCTTTAAGTGAATCCTTAACTAGGTTTTTTGTACCATTTAATACAGTACGACCTATACCTTGTTTGACGGCTTGTTTTGTCCCTGCTTTACCTAGTCCAGCAAGACTACGAAGAAGCGTACCTGAACCGCCAACAGCTGGTCCACCGACTGAAAGACTGGCATCTAGCGCTTTACCGAATCTCTGAACACCATTTAATTGTTTTACTTTACCATTCTCATCAGATTCTATACCTGTAATTGCGTTTGCCATCTTGTTTGGGGCTTCTGCTAGCCCTTGAATCATACCGCCAGGTATTTTAGCGGCAAATCGTACGTAATCCCCTGGATCGCTCCATTGGAATCCTTTTTCCTTGTCTGAAGAGTCAATCCAGTTATTAAACTTATTAATATTATCTGTGATAGGTTTTTCTACTGTTTTCTTAAAGGTTTGTTGCTGTTTTGCACCGAATAGACCATGCTCGCCAAATAGGTTTGCATAATCAAAATATGTTGGTTTTTTAGGCGTTATCATGGGCTTGTTAGCTAGGTTTTGGTTTTGGATTTGCTTGTTTTCTTTGTTTACCCAATCTTGTTGCCCTTGAGGTGTTAGTACCTTAGGGGCGTCATTTATAGTCTTCTGAGGGATTTCTGGCTTAATCTCGGGAATAATAGGCTTAGTGAATTGATTTGCCGTTGGAACTGTATTTACTTTAGGTACTGTATCTGTTTTAGGAGTTTCTTGTTTTTGTTGAAAAAGTCCTTGAGTAGGAGATGGACTACCAAAACTAGGCGTCTTGTTTAAGTTGTTTAAGACAGGATCCTGCTTAAAAGTAACTGCTGGCTTATTCTGAGGTTGCGCTTGAACTTGCTGTTCTTTACGTCGTTTTTCCTCATCACTAACCCAGCCTTTACCGCTGAAAAAGTTACCTATTCTTTGAAAAAAATCCATCTCCTAATACTCCCTACATTAACTGCTGCTTCTTTTTCTTTTCTTCATCACTTAAGATTGGTCGCAAGTTTGGTGAAATCTCATCATTTACACCGCCAATCTCTGAATTATCCTTGACCGTAACGTCCTTAGGATCGTATGTAGCAAGGTCTGGAGCCTTCCAGTCCACTTTCTGTATAGGAATGCTACGATCACGTCCTAATTCGTCAATCTCTGTACCTAATCGGTTGATTTGGTCACGTGTGCCTTGCTGACTTGCAATAGCAGCTGCCATGCTTGAACCATTTGCCGTCTGTTTGCCCACGTTAGCGCTTCTGACACGATCTAACAGTTCAGCACGAGATTGTGCTATCTTTTGCTTTACGCTGTTTACACGGTTGTCATATTCGCTCTGAATGTCATCTTTGTTTTTATTGTAAGCGTTCTTCACTGCGAAATAATTGACGTCCATATCTCGGCGGTTCTTAGCGTATGCGTCCTGAGCTTCACCTTGCTGCTTTGAGGCAGCTTTAGCGATCTCATAAGGCGCTACAGTCTTAGCAAATGAGCTATCTCCTGCTCCGCCAGCCGCTAGAATACCCTTAGCTGAGCGAACCTTAGTTGCTGTATCGCTTTCAATTTGGTCGCGTGTCTTTTTGATGTTGTCAATTGCGTCTTTGGTGTTCATGTTGTAACGACCAGTTGACTCATTGAAGCTGTTTTCGTTTTCTTGCCATGCACGGTCTTTAGCTTTTCCAGCATTAGCAATACCGACGGCTTCCTGACCGCCTAGACGGTTGATAGCTGAGTTAGCTTGTGCGATTTCGTCGTCGTATTTAGCGATAGCGTCTGCCTTATTTCTAGCTTCTTGAGCAGCGAATGGGTTGAAACCACCTCCGCCAGGACCGACGACAGACTCAGGGGCGTCTCCTGTGTCATTGTTGGGTGTCATGCCGCCACGATTAGGGTCGGCTTGTTCTTTATACGCCTGATTCTTCCAATAGTTAGCCGTGTTGTCGTCCCAGCGTCCAGCATTGTTAACTCCATTTTTACCAGCGACGTAGACATTACCGTCTCTACCTTTCCAGAACGTACCGCGAACTACACCATTGCGTACATCTGCGTGAACACCTTTGTTGTCCCTGACACGACCAAACGGTCCGTTGTCGTCAAAGATGTTTCCTCTTGACCAATCTCCAAAGAGTGCCATAAAAAATCTCCTTATTTTGTTATAAGGAGAGAGACTCAGCAGAAGATGTTATTTATTTGAGTTCGCAGAAGTGCTGAACGACGACACCGTTCTTTACGCCTATGCCTGTTTTCGTATACTTAGGATTTTGTAGAGCCTTCCTGTGTGGTTCTGAGTTCATCCAGCTGTTAAAAGCGTCTCGGGATGTATCCGAGCTGTTATCTGTTCGCCAGGTTAGGTTCTCGCTAGCACGTCTGCACTCCCCGCCCGTATGTTTAAATACCAGCTCATACCCATGTATTCCCTCGGGTGATACATGATCGCGATAGTTGCGGTTTACCATATCATCTGCTTTTTCCTGTGCACTGGCGTTTATCCTTGGGTCAACTTCTAATGGCGCTACACCAATTCTTGCACGCTCTTGGTTTACTAGTTCCAGGATCCTTTGGGGGTCGGCAGGCTGTTCTTCAATGTCTGTTGAATATTCAGAGAATTTACTGTGATATTTCACATCTTCTTTATCTGATTCCCGAGCTTCAGTGTATTCAAACCACGCACCAATACCTACTACAATAGCTAGAATGGTGATGATTATAACCTTTTTCATGTTTACACACTAGCACAACAGAGGTAATTTGTCAAGATGTAGTTTAATACAACCACTGACTCACTCCGCCGTGATGTGAGCAAGTTCCTCTTCCAGTTGAATACGACCTTGTGCCATCCCGACAGATAGCTCCACCTCTTTCTTGCTGAGATTCCATATACTCCATGTATTCATCGTTATAGTCTGGTTCTCCCTCGTCCATGGCTTCTTTGCAGTCATCATTATACATACAATCATATGCAGCTTTAGAAGTCGGCGTATATCTGACAACCTGATTGACTGGCTGTTTTACAACAGTCTCTTTGTTAGGATATCCAGATTTTGAGGCTTTACAGACTTGTTTTGAACCATTCTGACCTACAGTTTCTATGCGACTTGTTTCATACTGAGATTTACCCTTATCTATATTGACAGTGTCGTAATTTATAGCTTCCACTGTGCAAGGCTTGTAGTAAACTGGTGCGAAGTAGTCGTATATCTGTTGCCAGTATACAAGACTAAATATACCTATCCAAAATGCTGGTAATATTAAATATCCGCCAATTTCTGCCCAATCTATGTTTTTGATCCACTGCTTCATCTATCTTCTCCCACAAGATTAAATGATTTGCCACCATTATACTATAGTATGAGCAATAACACACTCTACTAAGTCTCTCTCCAAATTGTTAATCTTCGACCTCTCATTTATCGCGGAGAGGCAAAACGCGGAGAAGGGGCGAGTTTCCCCGCCCCAAATTGCTAGGCTTTCTTCAGAACCTGAACAGCAGGTTTCTTCTTATCAAAGACGAATGCGTCAT
The DNA here is from genome assembly GCA_938041005.1 of uncultured Candidatus Saccharibacteria bacterium. Taxonomy (GTDB): domain Bacteria; phylum Patescibacteriota; class Saccharimonadia; order Saccharimonadales; family Saccharimonadaceae; genus Nanosynbacter. Next base: position 20,016 of record CALHZJ010000040.1, read on the forward strand.
AGACAACACGACCGTTGACGAAGTAACCGCTAGCGCTCTCCTTAAACTTACCCTGGTTGTAGTCAGCCAAGTGTTTTGGAGCGGCAGCTGCCATTTCGTGCGTCAAGATAAGCTGAACATTAGTTGGTAGGTAGCTATCTGGCACTTCAATAATCAAACAGCCGTCGATACGACCGTAGTTACCGCTTCGGCGGCTCTGAGCGGTCATTTCACTGGCTGGTGTAAAGTTTTGGTCGAGCCTCAACTTTGCGAACTCGGTTGCACTAACGAAGGCAACACGACCTGTGGTTGGTACTAGTGCGTTAGTCTGAGCAACCATCAAGTCGGTAAATGTTTCATATGCGTTTGCCTTAGTTGTAGCTTTGGTTGTTACCTTGCCTGCCTCAACTAATGCATTCAAGTTGTGTTTGTCTAGAGTTGGAATAATAACCTCTTCCATCTGCACACGCATAAATTCGCTTGCGTCAAGTGAGCCGTCGCGTGAGAACTTAGCGTCTGCAAGGTCAATTGAACCCGCAAAGTATTTATCTCCTGAAGCTGTTATTATTTGCTCTGAGTTGCCTACGGCTTTGTATTCGTAGCCAAATGAGCCTACACCACCACCGCTAGTGCCAGGAGTTTTGCGTGTAGTGTAGTCACGCAATTCTTGTGAGTCGGTTGAGAACACCTTAAATGATTTAGTAGTACCACCAACAACTTCATATTTACCCTTAAAGGCGGGTGCTGTTAATGATTTAAGTGTATATCCCTTATCAAGGATTTTTGAATATGCTTGTGGCAAGTTAATAGCCATTTTATTTTTCTCCTATGGTTAGTTTTTTTAGATTGAAGGATTTAATCGAAGAATCCATTTACAAATTGTTTTTCGTCTACTTCTTCTGATGTAGCCGCTCCGCCAGCATTCATTACTGCCGCGGATTGCTTTGCTCTAGATATCTTCTTACTACCAGCTTTCAGACCTTCTTCGTAAATGCCGTGCAAGTCTGTCATAAACTCATAGAGCTTTTTGTCTGCCGAGATTGGTGCGCCCTCTTCGTTAAATTGCAGATTTGCCGCACTTACGTACATGTCAGCTGCTTTTTTAGTGAAGTCTGCATTGTATTCAGGTGAAGTTTCATCGAATACAGGATAGTCTTTAAGCAGTTCTACTCTATCGAGCGACATATTGTACTGAAGGTCAGCAATATCTGCCGATATTTCGTTTAACTGCGACTGCTGTTGGTCAAGCTCCTGATTGTATAGAAGGGCTTGGATTGCAGCGTCTTGTGGGTCTAACCCTGCAGCTTCTAGCTGTTCTGGTGTTATTCGGTTTTCATTAATTGAGCTTTGTAGTTGTTTGATACCTTCGTATTCAGCTACTTCTCGCTTTAGTTCTTCCCGACGGGACACCAACCCTCGAATATCGTCATTCAGCTGAGCTTTACGCTCCTCTGCTTTTGAATATTCCGGCTTTTCTTCGCCCTCTTCAGGCTGTTTTTCTTGGGTTTCGTCTGTTTTGGACTCACCCTCCGACTGTTCGCCTGAATCCTTATCGCCCCAGAAGCCGTCTGTCAGTGATTTTTCATCAGTATTGTCGGTTGAGTTTTGTGATGTTGACGACACATCTGCCGCACTCTGGCTTGTATTTACGTCTGTAGTGGTATTGTCCACGGTTTTTTACTCCTTTATTTAGTTATTTACGACCTTTTACATCGGTGCGCAGATGAGAGCTCAGGAGACGAACTCTTACCTGCGGAGATACTACTAAGGTCTTATCTCTACAGGTAACAACCCGCCTAGAATAACTTCTCTAGTCGATACGCTCCTTTCTCTCCAACCAAATAAACGCCTAACGGTAAAACTGCTGTTAAGCTTGGATCGTCTACACAAATCAAAACCCTGCCCTCCTGTCTGAATTCGTGACTAGCAAGCAACGATTCAGTATCTAGTGGTTGTTCTAGCTTTTCTCTAACATCCTCAGTCATTTTCTTTTACCTTGTCTGTCTGGGCTTTTATCCACGACTTAAGCTCTATAAGGTCATTCACACGCCACCTAGCAGCTAATATCTGTACTTTCAAGGATTTCTCAGAAGTTTCAGGATTCATTGTTAATTGATTGATGTTTTGGGCTAGTTGGATCTTTTCATCAATTCCATTGAGTAGAGTTTTTAGTAGGTTAATCTCTTCTTTAGCTACAGTTCTTTCCTTGCTTTCTTTAGTCTTCCGCTCTTCTGGGATATCCAAAGAAAACCCGCTGTTTGGGATCAAATCGTTATTCATACTGCTCCTCACTGTCGGCTACGCCGTTATTGTTTTGATCAAGGTCGATAATCAACTCTTCAGGGTCGTCAACACCCGATTTGTTAATCATTCGCTTTAATAGCTGATCTTTGCGGATATATTGACCTAATTCAGGGTCAGACTGAACCAGTTCTAGTATTCCCTTTAGGTTTTCCATCGATTGTTCGTCATCTTTGAGCTTTGACGTGGACGCATCAACCTTGAACTTAAAGCCCTTTATTTCTTTGCTGTAATCAACGATAGCTGTAGTTGCATTAAAATTAGGATCTTCAACTTGTCGACGCTTGATATATTCTTGGGTGAGCTCAATCGTTTTTGTGCCTTCAGATAGCGCAAAATGGATATTAAGCATCGTTTCGCAGACATCACCAAACCAGTCTTCGAACTGTTTGCGAAGATAATTGTCACTAATACTTGTACGCTCTTGCTGTGCTTTAACACCGCTATCTGTTCGAGAAAAGCCAGGATTGCCGACTTCAGCAGATATACTGGTATCATTAGCGTTATTTATGTTTAAGATCTGGCTCTTGATTAGACCATAATTGTTCGAAAAGTTACTTAATGCGTGCGTAGAAATATTAACTGGCGAAATGCTTGCGTTAGGATCTGTCCCTAAATCCCAAATAGCATTTACTTTGAATCGTATAGTTGAAGTATCAAATGAACCTCGTTTCATGAGCGGTGGGTTTAATCCTAGAGCTTCTGCATACTGGTACATTTGTATCTCTGAATCGAGCATGTTTTGAAGACCTGCCACAAGCTCCACTGCACCACGTCCAATCGGACTAGACATATCCATGTCGTGGTATAGAAAATGAATCGGGATAACACCTCTCGGGTCAGGGTTGACAGTCGAGTAGATAACCTCTTTGTTGTCTGGACTATATCCGTAAAATAGCGCACCCTTTCCCTTTTGGAAGGCAAAAATAATCTCAATGCCGCCCATCTCAAGCCCTAGAGAACGCTCAGCAGGAGTTTTGCTTTCATTATCCTTCTCTTTAGCTTGTAGGTTAACTAGTTTATCTAGACGCCAGCCACTCTTTATTCCCTGTTTGTTTAATTGTTTTTCGCGGTAAATTAGGTACTTAATATCACTTGGTTGGTACCAAGCTCGTAAGAAAATAACGTTACAGTCTTTATCGTAGACTTTTCCAGATTCTAAGATAACGTCTTTTATGTATGGTAATTTGAAGTCTGCACCAAAATAATCTCCGTGTTGTGCATAGAAGCAATATGCGGGCTGAGCTCCATACGTCATGGATTTACTCGACGCTCCCCAGGACTTCTGTAAGACGCTACCAGTTGTGTTTGCGTGCGGAATAATATCTTCTGTAAGATCTAAGTTAGCAATACCAGCCAAATCTTTATCTTTGTCTAAACTCGTCACTAAGCCCGTAGGAATCTGCTGAATTACACTTTTAGGACGTGACTGAATATAGCTAGCGGTTGTACCATCTGTCATATCTGGGAAGCCTGATGGTAAATTATTTTTAGGCTTATTAAGAGCAATACGCTCGTATTCATCAACTTTCGCTAATGCTGAAGCATATTTTTTCTTACTATCCTCATATGCGTCGCCGATGTTAGATTCGTCTATAAAAGAAAAAGCCACTGGTTTCCCCCAACGTAAAAATTACTGTTACGTAATCATCACGCTGGGCATTTCCCAGTAGCTTGTTACTCGTCTATAATATCACATTTGAATAAAAACGTCTATAGCCGTGAGTTTTTATCTAAAATAGTCTTTTTAACCATATGGGGCAATCCTGTTTTCTTGTCTATTCTGACGTTTAAGGATATATCTAAACACTCTCCATTTTCTGCTTGTTTTATTAAATCCTCAAACTCTTGCCTGACTTCTGCAAAAGTTGATACCTTTGATGAGATCGTAAATGACCTGATACTCTGAGCGGTCATATAATCTCTTATTTTTCTGATTTCTTCCACTTCCACCCCCTCCATAGTGTATTTATTTCTTACCTCGCCGAATCTTAGCTCCATAATGCCGATAACTCTCCTGAGGTTTGAATAGTTGGTTTTGTTTCGTACTTAGGCTTTAATATGCTTGATAGCTTATATCTCACAGCGTCTAGTGCGTGATCGAATCCACCCTCTGGTATATTGATAGTCTTGCCGTCTTTATCTGTTTGCCAGAGATAATTCCTGTATTCTTTAATCAAATTAACACTTCGCTTAGTCATTGATATACTCTGCTCTTGTACGTAATTTATCCCTTGAGAGATAGAACCTGAACCCTTTTTAGAGGGGCTAACAGATAATCCATACATCTGTAGCTCGTCGATTGACTTAGGCTCTGCTGAATCTGCTACTATTACTCCGAATTCCTGATTGTTCATAAATGTAGCGATTTGTTGATTGCTCATACCTTTTCTGTAAAGAACCTCATCTAAGACATATCCGCCGTTATAATAGTAGACTGCGACTACTGCCGTAGGGTCGTTTGAATAGCCAAAATCCAATCCATAACCTTCTAGGCGGGCTTCGTGAGGTATTTCGTCAATAATCCTCCATCCTTTGTATATTCTACCTTCGACTTCACCTAATTGACCTAATCCGTAAACAGTCCACCAGTTTTTATTAGACTTGTGTGCTTCAATGTCTTTTACAATTGTTTCAGGCAGACCTTCATTGTCTTTATAAGTAACTGTAATCATTTCCACGTCGTCACGTGTATTTAATAAGTCATAGAACCAGAACTCGTTTGTAGGGTTCCAGTCAAGCCAAATCTCTAATCGTGTACGCACTGCTAATTGGTCAAATGACTCATAAGCTACGTTGTTACACTCGTTTATGAATAATCTATCACGACGTGGTCCACGTACTTTACTAGGCTGATCAGCACTGAAGAACTCTATCTTTGAGCCTGTTTCAAATGTATAGATAGAGTCTGTAGCATTCCAAGCTGACTCTTTCCAGTAGCCGTGTTCCTGCATAATATTTTTAAAATCACGCATAGCACCCCTTTTAAGATGAGGAAATGATTCAGACACAACACTGGTTAAAGTCGGTCGCTTGTCTTTCTGAGCTTTGCTAATGAGTATTTGAAGGATAGAGATAGTCTTACCAGCTGATGTTCCACCACAAACGCCACGGATACGCTTTGTCATCTTAGCCAGCTTCTTTGTTGAACTGGTCAAGACGAACATTATTGTTCGCCCTCCACCAAATCACCAAGGATTGGTTTAGGAAGTTTGACGTGCACTTCCTTCTTTTCGGTTATTCGCTGTTTGAGCTTGTTATATTCACGAATTGCTGCCATTTTAGCCTTGAAATCAGCGTCCTGTGTGATGAGCTTCTCCATCTGCTTGTCGACGAACTGATCGTTCAATCCACCAGCTTCAAATAGCTCGTCTATCCTCTTCAGAATGTTACTCTTTGTCAAGAGTTCAGAAGCTCTTGTTCGTGCGGCATTATACCAATTAGGTTTTGACTGATCAGGTTCATAAGCCTCTATATAACTTTGAACGCCATTACCAAAAAACTCTCTATCGCTAGCATATAGTCGACAGAACTTTTCTTGTCTTGGATTTAATCTTCTCAGCTTTTTATCCATATCCACCTCATTTTCAAAATACATAAGAACGTTTAACTTCAGAGTTGCGTTCTTTCAGCTCACATACTGTACTTATATTATAACATAAATAGAGGTAGACAAGTAAAATATCAAAAATCTTTACAAATAAAAAAGCTGCCCGACCCGACAACTCTCGCTCTACTTGGGCATGAGTTTTTACCCATTCATACAAATGGTTTTTTTGTAAGTAGTCTATCTTTTCTAGTTTTTTCATATTTCTCTTCCGTCCTTGTAACATTTCGAGTAGCCCATTTGACCACCTGCAGATTTACAGCGAGCATAAGTATTCATGTTTTGAACATCCTCTTCGTACATTTGAATTGCCCAAACAATGAGCGGTGCAAATAAAGCAGTAATTGCTAAAGTTATTATTGCGACAATAGCTACGTCACTCCAACTCCTATTAAACTTCATTTTCTTCATAGATATCTCCCGTCGCTATAATGTTTTCCACTCTTTATGTATTCAACAATCTTACCTAGGGTTTCTTCTGGATTATCACCCGTAACTTGCACGTAATCAGTATAGTCCTCATCTTCATCATCTAGCATAGAAAATCTAGCCCAGTATCTAATTTCTCCGTCAGGTGCAATGTCCCACAAAGTGGATAACTCGGGTGTATTGTGTTTCCTGTCTTTAATGTATTCTTCTATGTATTTTAAGTCTTTCATTTCTTATGCTCCTCCTCATACCTTTTAATGAAATTATCTATATCTTCCCACACAGTCCCGTTCGGAGCCTGCTGTTTAATGCGTTTGAAGGTTTCGTACTGCTTTGGAATTACCTCACTCAGATATTTCACTTCTCCATACAGCTTCACGATTTCTAGAATACGTTCACTGATATTACCATTTACACATCTCCTTGTTTCATCGTAATTATACGGATCCATATGTAAAGACGTGGCACTAGTTTCGATTGGGTTTGCATCTTTTAAGACACTTTCTAAACTACCCTTTTCCAAGATTTCTTCAAGCAGTTTATTTTGCTTTTCGATTGATTTTCGTATCGACTCGAACATTATTTCTCCTCCAACGACTCCTCATGCTCTATAATCAAATCCATAATACTTTCGACAGCGTCGCTCTTTATACAACTAGCTTCTTTGTAAAAATCGTCTGGGTCAACTTGTTTATGCTCGTACATCAGGGTTAAATCACCGATCTTATAAGATAGATTGTCTACAATAATCTTAATACAAGTCATTAAAACTTCGTCTGTCATTATCTTTCCTCCAGCAATTCAGAGTCTTCGTGAATATTGCCGACGACCTCAATTTTAGAAAAACTGATAGATATATCATTTAGTGATTCTGAAGTGTCCTTGATTGGGTTGTACAGCTCAAAGCCACAATTTTTGAAAACCACGACGCCATATTGCCACTCAAAAACTTCGCGCTGATAGTTGGCGTTGCGATATTTTGCGATATCGCCCTCGCGGATTTTATTTTTAACGATATCAATAGCGCCAGTTTCCTGTTCTACTACATATTTTTCAGGATTATTCAAAATTTCGGCAAAGCTTTTAATTAGTTTGCCATCACAAATTTTTTGAATATCATAAACATACTGCTTTGATTCAACCAACCAGCAGCGAAAACGCTTTATCGAGCGCTTATCCTGTTTCATCTAGATTTCCTTTCCGTCCTTAAAGCATTTTGAATAGCCCATTTTGCCACCTGCAGATTCACAACGAGCGTCAGTATTTGTTATTTCAACACTCCGGTTGAATGACGCCTCCGCCCAGATAGCGAGGGCTACTAATAGCGCGGCTCCGATGGTCGCTATAGCCACTACAAACCATACCATTCCTTTATCCGAGAATTCATAATCAGTCTTCATTTCCGACCTTTCTTTCTTCGCGCTTTAATCATGGCACGAGTGAGTTTCTTTTTAGTGTGCGGTTTTTTGACAGACGGATACGTCATCGGCTTGCCGTCGCAGTGAGAACCTCGGCAAAACTCATCGCTTATATTCCGTACTGGTTTACCGCATATTTGACATGCTGTCCACATATATTGACATCTCCTTTCTCTCTATACGAAATCGCGTAGTTTAATTCAACCGCAGAACTGGGGCAAGGCGACACCAAGTGAGTGTATATCATTAGTTAATTATTTTAAGGTTTGATGTCGCCTATTAGACAGACGACCCGGGTGGGCAAAATGGTCATCTGTCCAGTTGACAGCATAATCACGGAGCAAAGGATTTCTCACCTTTCGGCTTACTCCCGTTCGGGAACCCAGCTTTATTCCTCAGGTCATGCTGCCAGTTCTACGGTTGAATTTAATGTTCTAACTGGGTACGATTTGTACCTGGTTGAGCAGTTTAACGACTTGCTCAGGCCACCCGTAGAGTACATATTTACGAATCTGTATCTGACGGGTCTCTCCACTCGTCTAAATCTATATCTTCACCATCCACTGCTATCTCACAATCTAGAATAGACAAGTCTTTATGTTGCTCTGGCGCGCCATTCTGATATGCCCAGTACATAGTGTCATCAGCGACTTCGTAAGCCTCGTCTTGATTGCTGGCTTTCACTGATAAATAACAGTCTAAAGTTATTTTTACTGGAATACTAAATTCTTTCATTCTTCCTCCTTTATTCCAAAATAAATCAACCAATCTCGCTCATTTTCTTTGATAGATTTTTCAGCGTCTTCTACGGTCTCGTAACGTACAATTTCTCCGTAGTCATAACAATAAACATTATATGTTTCGAGCTTATCTTCTTCTGGGTTGTAAAAAACGACATAGCCACCTTTTCCGTTCTCAAAGTCTGGCTTAAAGTTTGACGTTCGCTGTAGTCTTACCTTGGCTAGTTCACGGTCAAGAGCTTTTTCACATTCTTCTTCAGTGCGGAATACCCTGCCAGTACGATAAGCATTGTAATCACGCAGCATTCCAGTGTAAGCTGTTAGTCTTATATTGGTATTCTCAAGAACAAAACACCTGTCGCCTATTTTAGGCTTCCAATGAATACTGTCTACTGGTTCTTTGATTTCCTCGAACCACTCTGTGAGAATATTCGGAAACTTTTTCAAGGTAGTTTCATGGTAAATCATTATTATTAAGCCAGTTTCTGTGGTCTTTTGGTTTTCTGGAGTACCAGCAATAAGATTTCCCGTTTTAGAGATATATGCTAACTGTCCAGCTTTGAATGTTGGTAAATCTTTAAGTAGTTTATAGCGTTTCATGCTTTTTCGCTCCTTTTCTTAAACACACAGTATAGAAAAGTAAACATAATCATAACCAACTCTGCTAAAAGTTCAAGAGTACTGAAAGCATATATGATATATACACTACCTGTAGTATCATCAGATATTTTGAACCCCCCATATGAGTTCCGATAGTTTCATAGTTATAAATACGAACATCAATTCCTTCTCCTTAAAATAGCTCCAATTGCGTGGCGTAGATTGCACGACTAGCTAATATCTGATTTATACGATGAATTGTGCGTTCACTCTCGTTCAGGTCGTTTAGTGCACCCTCTTTCATCTCTAGTAAATCTGTAGTGCTCATCTCGTCTAGCGATTGATAATCGTCCTCATAATAAGGTTTTACTTCTTTTTCCATTTTTCCTCCTTCATCCATTCTTCGTCTTGCTTAGCTATGTTGTACTCTGAGATAGCTACGAAAATTAGCAAGAACATGACAATTATTATCCAAATTAAAATAAACATTTATTGTCCTTTGTTTTTTAAGTCTTTAATTAAGATTTCCAGCTCTCCGTCTGTCCATTTGTAGGGCTTTTTCATACTTTCTAATAGGTCGACGATATCTTCACCGTAAGTTTTAAGCATGAATCTTGTGTAACCAATCATATTTCCCTCGTCGAATCGATTACAAGCTCGACATTGTGCGTGTACATTTCGTTCATCGTATCTGAGAGCCATCCATCTTCTGTTTATGAAGTGTCCAGCGTCAGCCTGTTCAAATGGCTTTCTCTGACCGCACGAACAACAAGTAAAGAATCCGTCTTCAGAATCTCTCATTCGTATATATTTTGAGAAGACCCTATCAGCTTTTTGAATTAGTTTTCGACTTGCCATCTATCCTCGCATTCTCCAAACTCTGACAAATCTACCATTCATCAATGGTCTTTCACTTTTTCTCCAACCGACAGGTACAAAATCATCACATCTGAATATGTTGCCAGTTGTGTTCCTGTGGATGTATTCAGGGCGAGGACACTCTTTTAAGACATCCTCAATCGTGATGAGCGATTTATCCTCTAATAGTTTCTTAGCGGTTACACGAGCCTCTTCTAGCCACGCCTCCCGCTCTTTTTTGAACAAATCTTTGACGGTTACCATATCAATTTATCCTCGGTGATAAAACCATCTAAAGTTGTTATTTTACGGATAGTACCACCAGATTTCTTTCTAAAATCTCGAGCTTCTTTCCTTGTCGTAAAATTCCTGCTTAGCGTTTCGTTTTTGACGATGTACGTTGTGCAGTTGTTTACGTCCCTTAATCTCTGTGAAGTCATTCTCTTCCCCCCGATTCAATCTTCGTGAGATTACTAAATTGTTATCTATAAACGTCCACTTAAACTTCTTCATAAAACTGATGTCTGGGTCTACAATCCGAATCGTAAACCCGTTGTCAGTTTCGAGAAGATAGACTTTTTTTCTTCTCGTCATTTAACCTCCTAAAAAGAGATTTCGCTCAGATCTACTGGTGTGCCGAGGTCTTCGCTTGATTTCGCTGTTTGAGCCTTGCCGTCGCTCAAAAATTGAACCTGCTCCACAATCACCTCAGTAGCTTTACGTTTATCACCGTCTTTTTCCCACATCCTAGTTTGTAGTCGACCAGTTACACCAATTTGTTTACCTTTTGGTGCGTATTGGGCTAATAACTCAGCTGTTTTATTCCAGGCTGTCATATTGATGAAACTTGATTCAGAGTTTTTATCACCGACTGCTAAAGTAAATGAAGCTACAGACTTGTTAGTATTAGTTTTTCTAACTTCTATGTCCTGAGTTACTCGACCAATTAAAGTTACGCTATTTATCATATTCCTCCTTAGAACATTAATTTTTGGACTTCTTTTTCTACTAGCTCAAGAGTAGCGTTCTCTACCCGCTTTACTATTTCGATTTCCTCTTTATAGTCTTCTCGATTTAATTCAAAAATCTGTAATCCTAGTTCTGGATTTGAGAACACGTCTGAGTAGATACAGAAGTAAAGCTTCTTCAATTTGTCATTTACTACAAAGTATTGAAGAATCTGCGGCTTGTATTCAGAAGGTGGATGTTTTTCATAGTAGGCTTTGACTACTTTCCAGCTATCAAGACATTTGATTTCTACAGCTTCTGAGGCTTTCCCTGAATCGTCTACGATTTCGCCATCTGGTGAGCAAATCATATATTCGTTTTCTTCAGATTGCCAAACCCGCCCAGGAATAATCTGCTTGCCGAGTTTTTCAGAAATCAACTCTCTAGCTTCATCTTCTAGGATTTGACCTCTCAGCATAGCCGAATAAGTAGCACCTTCTGGTATTCTGTCTGCATAATCGTTTGGGTTAATTGGTTTGGCTATTCGTTGAGCAATTAACTTATAGATTGAATCGTTTATTTGAACATTCGCATAGAGTTCATTCAATTCATCTTCTGCAAGCATCGCCTTGATGTTATCCATGGTTAGATTTTTCGGAAAATCATAGCCTTTACTTTCAGCGAATTCGACCAGCTCGGCTTTTGGTATATATCGAACTGATGAATAATCTTTAACCGATGAGCCTGAAATCCTGCCTTCGTGAAAATCCAACCATTCTTGACTTCTTTGTTCAAGGTCTAGGATTTTCATTCATTACCTCCTAGCTTTGCCTTTACCTCATCCTTAACGCCGACAAGCTCACGTGATAGCTTTGGATTGGCTCTAAGAATCTTAGTATACTTCTCTTTTAATTCACCTAAAGTCTTACAAGATCGTAAGGCTTTTTCAGCGTTAGCTAAATCAGCAGACTCTTTATCAGTTCTTTCTTTGAGCTTGCGTTCTAGATTACCGTCATCGTCAGTATCGACAAGTAAATCAAGCATAGCTATATATGAATATCTCTTCATGTAAGTGATACCTGAGCCTTGTGTTTGTGGATTGTTAGGCGCACTTTCTACTGGTGCAACATCTTCAAGCATTTCACCACTTTTAAGATGAATTAGCTTTGTTCTAATAGCCGTTTTGGTATCTATATGGCTAATTGTTTGTTTAACCATCAATCCACATTTTTCTAAATCTTCTCGTGTTTCACTGACTACAACATTGTAATCTGCGTACTTGCTTTTGAAGTATGGGTTTTCTTTTGAGGCTTTCACTAGTGGTGTTATTTTGCGAAACTCTTGTAAGGCTTTGTATAATTCACTCATCTATGCCTCCTTTCTATAAAAATCTTAAATATCTTCCATTTGTATAAACTGACCAAGCTTTATATCCTTGTGATTTCCACACGTGATAAGCACAGTCAATGTTTATTTCTGGGTTGTGCGAATCACAAGTTTCTCGACCAGGTAAAATTCGTACCTGAAACAGAGAAACTGAATAACCATATGTTCGACCGTTTTGTGTAAAAGTCAGGCTTGTATCGCCTGTTGCGTTTTCATTACACGAACTTTCAGCTTGCATAATGGCTTTCATGACTCGCACGTCCCAATTGTATTTTTCAAGTAAAGGTTGAAACCTGTCGCAGCCGCCTACACCAACTTTCTCCACAGATTTTTGAGGTGCAGGCGAGGCTTCAACCTTTGCGGCAGTTTGTGGTAGCAACGGTTGCCGCTTTTCCGTTGCTACTGTTTTGACACTTCAACTTTCACATTTTTAACGATTGTTGCAGCTTCAGTTTTGACTTGTTCAGTTTGGTTCTTCTGATATTGCATACCGCCGATAAACGCGATAATCCCTGTAATTAAAATAGTAATAATAATAGTTTTGATAGTTTCAATATTAAATTTTTTCATTTTCTTCTCCTTGTTTTGTTTTTTATTTTCTTTATTTTCTACGCTAGACATTGTATTAACTCCTCTCTAGCACAGATATTTACAACTTCGTCCTCAATTCCGTCACAATCTGGATTCGGACAATAAAACTCAGGTTCGCCCTGACAACCGCACCACTCAGCTTCTTTACCTGAACAGCAAGGTTGAATTACTTCTAGGTTATCGTGGTTGCAATACCACTCGTTATCAAAGAAATCAAAGCGATAACTTGCTCTAATTTGCTTTACGTTAATTTTCATATTTACTCTCAATCTGCCATTTGATATAATGGCTTTGTAGCCGCTCTTTTGAGCGGTTTTTGCTTTATACTGCCCACTTTTCAGCGCAGGTGTGGGAGACCTGTAGTGAGCAGCGCTGAGCGTTCGAAAATAAACAAGGACTACAAAGTTGTAATAAACTTAACCCATCGAACGCTAGCTGAATTATAAAATGTGCTAGCGGCTATCAAACCGCTCGACGCTACCCACTAGACCAAATTTTTAAGATACTAACTTCTACACGTGTTACGCCTGAACCTTGAGCAATCTGTCACGCTTGTATAATTTTCGTCGTACGCTCTTTTACGGTGTCGCTTACGTAATCGTAATAGTACAGTTTGTTAATTCTGCACGAGATTATCAGACAGCCGATTGATAACCTCGTGGAAATTAAAAAACACCACTTTCGTGATGTAGATAAAAAAAGAACCGCCATAAAGGCGGTGGTTTACAAAACCGTTGCTCTAGCCAACTGAGCTAAAGCGGCAACTGAATTTATTTTATCAATTTTTTCTCTCTGTGACAAGAGTTTACATAACTATTTTTCGCGGTTGATGGATTTTGCGCTGTTGGCGTGGACGTGGCGCGTCGGCTTTCTTTGATGACGCTGTCGGAGTTAGCATTTTCGTGGCTTTTTTACGCAATTCTTCAGCCAGCTCAGTCTGCCCAGCATTGTCATATGCTTCCGCTAAAATCTTCAACGTCTGAGGAATCGGCTCTAACTCGACAGCTTTTTCCAGGGCGTTGATAACCTTCTTCGTATTCCCTATTTTCTCCTGAACCTTAGCGTAAGCGATGTAACGCGCCGCCAAATCATCTTCCATTTCTAGTGCTTGCTCGAACGCTAGCGACGCCTTTTCGTAATTCTCTGTTTCGTAGTATATTAAGCCGACGTTATGAAGACTGGAGGCGCTTGGCTCCAAACTCTGGGCAATCTCAAAACACTCGATGGCGTCTTTATATGCGTGCTGCTTGGCGTATAAAATCCCCAAACGGTTGTACGCCGTGGCGTTTTTCTCGTCGACTCGCAAAATTGTCAATAATGCCTTTTCTGCTCGCAGATATTTATTTTCGCGAATTGATTCCTGAGCAATTCCCCATAATTGGTCGAGCTTTTCAGTAATCTTTGTTGGCAAATCGCCAGTTTCTTTGATTGACGGATGATAAAAAATCGCCCAAATCATTAAAATTAGAATGAGGAGTAATCCAAACATATCTATACTATTATATCACAAGTTGCGTCAGCGCCAGCCTGACGTTGGCGTTGGATTTTAATGCGCTCGCAACAGAGGTGGTTTTTTCAAGTTGCTCTTCAAGCGACGGATTTATTACGCGCGATAAAGCCTGAAAACGAATCATATTCACTATAATATCCGTCAGCAATATCGCTTTTTGGCGGTCAGAAAAGTATTTGGCGAGATTCTTGAACGTGTCGTATTCCCGATTTGTGGCTAAAATTTGCTTTGCGTCGGTGGCTAATTGTCGATATTCGGCGAACTTTTCTGGATTTTCCGCCAGCTCCTTTATTAACAATGGTCGCCCAGCCGCCAAAAAAAGGATTTGCTGGCTAGAGGCGGAGTCTAAATCGTACTTTTCAAGCAGTTTTTTATCTTGGGCGGATGTCGTTTTATGAAGTGTCAACGTCTGACAACGAGATCTAACAGTGTCAAGCATCAACTTCGGGTTTTTCGCGACAAGGATAAAATTGGTATTTTTATTCGGTTCTTCCAGCGCTTTCAGGAGTGCATTTTGCGACGGCTCGGTCATTGAATCGGCTTCGTCAATGATAATAACTCGACGATTTATGGCGTAAGTTCGGAGCATAGAGATGAGCTCGCGGATTTGATCAATGGATATAGTTTGCTTTTCTGGAAGTGGTTTCAAGCGAAAAGTATCGCTATTTTTTGCTAGCATTTGAGCTACGCCCAGCCCGTCAAGTCCGTAATCCGCAATCACCAAAAGCGCGTGCGGCAATTGCGATGAAATCTGGCTGATTTTTTGAGCGTCTCGAGCGGATATAATCACTTCAGACATCTATAAATCCTCTGGGAAGAATTTCTTGAATTCGTCAGGAACTGCGGCTTCAAAAACTTTTCTCTCACCAGATGGCAAAGTTATCTCTAATTTTTGAGCATGCAGCATCATACGACAATCCGAAGACTTTCCGTAAACTCGATCACCAAGAATCGGTGCATTCAAATGAGCCAAATGGACGCGCAATTGATGAGTTCGACCAGTAGTCGGCTTCAGTTCCACGAGCGACTGAGTATCATTTTCCGCCAAAACATGGTAAGTCGTCTGAGCTGGTTTCCCGTTCGGATCTATACGAAAAGTGCTCGGCGCTGAAGGATTGCGACCAATTGGCAGGTCAATTTTTGCGGCATTCAACTTTGGCTTGCCGTTGGTTATTGCTATGTAGGTTTTCTTGGCGGTTCGTTCGGCAAATTGCCTCTGTAGATGCGCAGCAGATTCTGGGTTTTTGGCGATAATCAGTAGTCCCGAAGTGTCGCGGTCAAGCCTATGAACAATTCCTGGACGATCAGTATCCGTTGCGAATGAGGTTTTGGGGCGAATTATCTCCGCAACCGTCGGCTCATCAGAAAGTCCACCCTTCGCGTGCGTCAGTAGTCCGCTTGGTTTATTGACGACAATCACATCATCATCCTCGTATAAAATCGGCAAATCAACGTCCGCCTGCTCTTTTTCTGGCAAATTAAGCGCAATCTCATCAGTTTCATCAACCTCAAACTTCGGCGTCGTCGCGACTTTATTATTGACCGAAACGTATCCAGCTTTTACGTATTTTTGCCAAAGGCTTCGGGAGATTGTCGTGTCAAATTTGGTCGATAAATAAATATCCAAGCGCACCTTAGTCGGCGAAATTTTGAACATTATGGCATACTTTCCCTGGAACGGTGTTTCGATAAATTCTGGGTCTAGCGGATTCGGCAAAATCTCGGCATTATCTGGTTTTTCCGTCCACAATTCGTCAATGGATTCTTCGTCGACAATCGAACCGTAAAGCAGCGCAAAATGCTGCTTGTTTAAAATAAATTCCGCAAAAACATGAGATTTGTCTGTTTGAATTTCCAATCGACGCAGCGCTTTGACGGGCGTATTGTCGTCCGCTAATTTGTACAATCTAGCTATTTTCAGCACTGTCCGAGGTAATATTTTCACGCGATTTGCCTCCTATTTTCGAAGCCCTACAGCTTTTTGAACGCGATACAAAGTTTCATTAGCGACGACATTCATGTCTTTTTCACTGGAAGCCAGCTTCTCTTCAATTGCTCGCTCATCAACTGCCGCAAGCCGATTCTGGAAATTCTCCAAAAATTCCGCAACTTCGTCGGCCACGATTCGCTTGAAATCGCCATAACGATCCATGCCGAAGTACTCGTTGGCGGTCTGCTCCAGAGTAACTTCCCTGCCAGCGTCTTGCCGAACCAAAGTCAAAATCTCCAGCAAATTAGAAATTCCTGGCTGATTTTCCTTGTCGTATTGAACTTTGCCAATTGAATCTGTTGTTGCGCTCATTATTTTCTTATGTGCCGATTTTGGATCGTCAGAAAGGAAAATAATTCCCTTGCCACTCTCGTCAGATTTGCTCATTTTCTTCGCTGGATTCACGAGATCTTTAATCCTCAACCCTTGGTCTTTTCCGAAGAATTGATGCTGCTGAATTACGGGTTTCGGCACGATAAATAGATCGCCAAACTTACGATTCATTCGCTCGGCAATATCACGCGTGAACTCCAAATGTTGGGTCTGATCGTCACCAACTGGCACGTAAGTCGCGCCGTAAAGTAGAATGTCGGCAGCCATCAGGACGGGATAGTTAAATAGTCCGACAGAAGCGTCGCCTTTACTTCCCTTGTCCTTAAACTGTGTCATTCGACTCATCTCGCCAAATCCAGTGAAGCAATCCAGAATCCACGCCAGTTCACTGTGCGCCGAAATACGACTTTGGCGGTAAAGATGAATGGAAGAATTGTCCAGTGGCAATCCGGCGGCGGTATAAACTCGCGCGTTGTTCAGAATGCTGTCGTATAACTTACTGTGGTCGATTGGCGTCGTAAAACTGTGAAGGTCTGGGATGAATAGATTGATATCATATTCGTCCGAGCGACGTTTCGCCATGTTGATAATTGGCAAAATAGCCCCAAAGTAATTACCTATGTGGATGTTGTTGTTGGCGCGCACGCCAGTGAGGATGACGGGTTTTGATGGTTTCATTGTATTCATTATAACACTCCTTTGGTTATTAAGTAACGTAATAAAATGTTCATTGGGTCAATGGTGTTTGGTTTTTCGGCGAAGGCACAGGATAATTCGGTGCAGCCTAATAATACCGGCGGGCTGCTGGGGTAATTATTGATATAGTTTACTGCGTTCGCCTGTTCACACTGGGTTGTTATTGGTATTTTATCCAGCGCTGCCTGAGATATTGTTTGCCCAGAAATTACTGCGCGAATTATCACTTCCAGTGCTTTTTCCTCGTCCTTATCCGGCGTTAATACGGTTACTCCGGCGGCTTTCAACGGCTTGTCATATAGTCCAGTGCGGATGGTTGTCGGCGACGCTAGCAATCGAATTGTTTTATAATGGCTGCTAGCATAATCAATTGCGGCATCCACCATGGAAGTTATGCGAATATTCAGCCGCTGTTCAATATCGGGCTGCAACAAATGCGCAGTATTGCAGGCAATTATGATAACGTCGTCCATCGACGCGCTAATGTTTTTCAGTTCATTTATGATAATTTCCAAGGCTTCGCTGCGCCGCGATTCGTTGGCGATAAAATCAGGAACCGGCAGCGACAAATGAACTATATG
>CALHZJ010000041.1 GCA_938041005.1 uncultured Candidatus Saccharibacteria bacterium
TTTGACGACGGATGCTGCAAATTATCCATTATCTCGGCGCCTTTTATTATAAACGACTCGATATTAACCTTATCCATCTCCATTCCCATATGGTTGAAATCTAATAATGGCTGAGCAATCACCCACTGCTCAGGAGAAACTTCGTCCATACTTCGCTCGGCAACCAAGGAATATATTTCTTGATAATCCTCATTAGACTCTTCTTTGGCGATTTCAGCCATTAACTTACGATGATGAGCCGCACTTTGTTCAATTTTGGCCATATCAGCCAGTAAGCATGCGGAGTATTTCAACTGATCATGGCTAATATTCTCATCATCCATAAACTTATATAATGCATCTGCGGCGCTCTTAGCCCAAGCATCGTTATACTTTGTGCTCTCTTTATTGAACATCCTATCAGCAACGTCGTGAATCAATGACAACGAAGCCGCCTCTGGAGGTAAATCATCACCCGTATATGCTTTTACGATCTTATGCACTCGGTAAGCATGCTCCTTAAAATCCTCGCGCTCACCTTCAGTACAACTAATATAGCTATCTAAAACCTTACGGCATGATTCATGAAAAACCTCTTCTGTAGGTATTATTTCTTTTTCGTCTACTAGACAGATACATTCTTTATTTGACACAACTTTCACATTATACCATATACTATAGTAATTTGCAAGTGTCAATCAGTTTACGCGAAATAAATCCGCATCAATTCGCGCGCTACCCTGTCGGCATCGTGACGAATCAAGCTGCGCTGAGCCGCTAACGGATCGCTACTGGAGTTCGTATTGACCCACACGTCATCAGCAATCAAACGCTTGCCCGACGCATAATAATGCTTTTTCTTCAGCAATTCCTTATCCCACTCGACCAAATATTCGCCGTCGTGAGCATATTTCTTTATCAATTCCTCTGGCGGGCGATGGTTATTGTAAAGCACATAATCCATATTCACCCCTGAAAATCGCTCAATTTCATCCGCAAAATCCGCCACAGTAAATCCATCAGTCTGCGTTGGTTTTGTGACCAAATTGCAAACATAGACTTTCTTCGCCTTCGTTTCAGCAAGCGCCCGAGTAACGCCTCGAACCAACAACGCTGGCGCCAAACTGCCATACAAAAGCCCCGGCGCAATCACCACCAAATCGGCATCCAAAATCGCTTGACGGGCTCGCGGGTTAATCGTAGCTGGCGGTTTAAGCTCTAACCACGGACGCTCGCCGCGCGGAATCTTTAGCGACTCAGCCGCGTGTTGACCATCAACAACCGTGCCGTCTTTCAGCTTAATCGACATCGTTGTGTCGTCCAGAGTAATCGGATAAACTCGGCCATTGACGCCCAAAACTTCGCTAGCCAACTCAACTGCATCAGCAAAACTTCCTGTCATCTTTTCCAGCGCCGCCATAAACAAATTGCCGAACGCGTGACCTTTCATACTGCCCTCGCCGAACCGGTAATTGAATAAATCGCGAACTTTCGGCGAAGTACTTAACGCCACCAGGCATTGCCTGACGTCACCCGCCGGCAACACGCCCAATTCATCGCGCAACACGCCAGTTGAGCCGCCATCGTCGACCATATTGACCAACGCTGTAATGCTGTGTGTATATTTTTTTAATCCAGAAAGCAGCGTGAAGCTTCCCGTTCCGCCGCCAATAACTACAATTTTTACCCCAAAATAATCATTATTCGAGCTATCTGTCATGCATGAATTATAGCACTTAATAAGCCCTAGACCAACGTGCCTTTTGGCAACGCCCATTCCAAAAACGGCTGCTGCTGACAATCAATCGCGTTGATAATATGAGTAGCGATTTTTGCTGGATCATTGAAAAACATATAGTCAGCTGGAAGATCACGCCCATTCCAAAACGGAGTTTTCATGGCGCCGGGCAAAAATAATGCAACTCTAACTGGAAGTTTTTGCTCATCCGCCTGCATTCCCAAACTTCGCGCCAAACCCGCTTGAGCGTGCTTCGTCGCAACGTACACAGCTTCATCTGAGCGCGCTTTAACGCTACTTGTCGACCCGATAATCGTCAGTACAGACTTGCGATTCTGCGTTGACATCTTACGCCAAGCCCACTGAACCAGCGGCAACGCGCCCGAAAAATTAACTTCCGCCATACTGCGAACACTCGGCTGATCTTCAAAATTGCCGCGCCAGCCATATCCAGCCGCCCACACAAATTGATCAATATCATCACCGTTTAAGATCTGCTCGATTCGCGCCGACGCCGCTTCCACTTGATCTGAATAATACACATCCAGAGGAAAACCCTCGCCGTGTCTCTGCGGATTATGAGTCTTGCCCAGAACCAGCACACGCTCGCCACGTTCCCGCAGCTGCTTCGCCATCTCTAATCCAAGCCCACTCGTCCCACCAAGAATAATATGCATATGGTTATTATAACAATGACAATATTAAATGTAAATTCCGTATCTAAGCCTCGGCCAAGCTTCTGTAAGCTCCTCGGCAGAAAACTCCTTAACAGAATCCAATTCTTGTAAGGGCGTTTCCAAGCAAAGTCCAACAGCCACTGAAGCCACTCGTCTCATGAGATATTCCGCATTATCTGAAGAAAAATAGGTATTCTTTTTGAATTCTCCTCTTACCCCCCCTACAGAATGTACACCATGCTTATCCCGCCAGCTTCGCAACTCAGTTTTGCCACGCGGAAACTGAGATGGCGACTCTACGGATGTAGATCGACTAGGGAGACGTTTCTCTGCCAACATGCTGTGTCCCGAATATTTATCATCACGACTAGCTAATATTATGTCCATGTCAAAAATCCGACCTTTTTTAATAGTCAATCCAGTCAGTAAAGCAAACAGCGAATTCTCATCGACTTTATCAAGATCACCTTCAATAATATTCTCGATTTTAACCCTGGCGTCGTAATTATCAGTCTTCTTCATATAGCCATTAAATCCTTGGCAATTTCCTTATATTTCCTCCACTCGCTGCCAAAATCCACATTACCATGGAAACGAGAAACGAACTTATCCACTTTATCCGAGGAAAAATGCTTAACGGGAGATTTTCTAAGTTCGTCCAACGGCAATCCTGTACAATGCAAAGCCACAGCTCCGACACGCAAGGCAAGTCTGACGATCTCTAACTTCTGGTTGTAGTCAGGGTTATTTTCGATAGAATCAGGAACAACAAGCTTAGTTGGTATTGATTTGATTAAGAAAGAAGTTCCACCGCATGACATAGGATCATCCAGCAATCTACCATCCAGCTCCACCCTTTCACCTTCAATTCCAAGGCATTCTGAAATAGATACTCGCGCCTCTCTCTCGCCGATTCCATGAACCTTCTCTATCAAATTACCATGACTACGAATATTGCCCACTCTTCTAGCAAACGCCATGGACGCATTCACAGTTCCATCTTCCTCCAAAAACCAATTGCCATAATAGACTCCAACCAAGCGCTGACTTTCAGCAGTAGAATAATCCTCTGAGTCATTGCCAGAGTCAATAAATCTAATACCAAGAGATACGCCGCCTGTACTTTTTTCCATGCCTGATATTCTATACTATTTTATGGAA
>CALHZJ010000042.1 GCA_938041005.1 uncultured Candidatus Saccharibacteria bacterium
CTGGTAATAGATATGTATTTGAGAATAGCAAGTTAAGAACGACTTTTGAAGTTGGTGATTTGGAGGCGTCAACTAAAGGTGCGTCGTCTGGTGTGGCTTTGTTGGCTGCTACTGCTCAAATTTCGTCAACGGGTCGCGTTGAAATAACGAATGGTAGTGGCACAGTCCTAAAAACGTATACTGCTGTTGTAAAAAAATCAGTTACTTGGCCAGCTGACATTAATGCAACGCGTACAGTAAGCGGCACCAACCGTACGTGTGCGATTCTGTCGAATAATGTATGGTGTTGGGGTAAAAATAATATGGGGCAATTGGGTGATGGAACTACTAGCGACTCTAATATTCCAGTGAAAGTTCGTTCTATTGGTGATATGAGGAATGGCGAGATTATTGATATTTTTACAGCACAGAGCCATAGTTGTGTATTAACTAAATCAAGTACTGGCAGGAGAATATATTGTTGGGGTGATAATAGGTCTGGACAGCTGGGCAATAGTGATTTTGGTGGTAGCTATTCTGCCGTACCGATTGAGATTAAAGTTGTTGGCGCATCTGCAATCTCGGATTTTTCTGGAAATAAAATCAGCGCAATTGGAGGGACGGGTGATACTTCGTGCGCTATTGCATCAGGTAGGGTGTACTGCTGGGGCGGAAATGACTGGGGGCAGTTGGGTTACGGTAGTTCAGGTAGTCCCGGCCATAGCTCGGTACCAACGATGATTAATTCGGGCGGACCTAATAGAATTCCTAATAATTATTCTGCCACTAAGTTGTCAACTGGCGGATCTCGTTCACGGACTATGTGTGTTATAACTACCGAAAAAAGGGCTTACTGTTGGGGGCAGGCTAGGTTTGGGCAACTGGGCGTTGGTCCAGTAGCTGGCGATAAGTATAGTCTAGCTACTCGAGTTAAGGGATTGGAAGATGTGACCGACATATCTCAGGATGGATATTGGTGGACAAAAGATCCTAATTATATAACTCACACCTGTGCTATCGCCAATGCAGGCAGGGTGTATTGCTGGGGCGGTGCTGGTCGCGGGCAGTCTGGTCCTCTGGGCCATGGCGCCTTTGGTGCGCATTTTCAGCCAGTACAAGTTAATGGTCTACCGGGAGTTCCGCTACGAATTGAGGTTGGGATTGCTCACTCTTGTGCCTTAGTAAACGATCATGGCAATAAGAATGTATATTGCTGGGGTGATAATAAGCTTGGTCAGCTGGGGATTAATTCTAATACTCCACAATTTTCTACCAGTCCGAAGACCGTTCATGTTGGTATTGGTGGATTGCCGCCAACAGAGTCGGTAGTGGATATTGCGGCGGGAGCTAACCGCGGCTGTGCAATTATGTCGAATAAGCGCTCCTACTGTTGGGGATTGAATGATAATGGGCAGATTGGTGACGGAACTTCAGGTCCTGGGAATTATAGATTTAGTCCAACAGAGTCATTATTCCTTCGTCCAGTGCAAAATCGATATATATATTAAAAAACGCTTGCGCTTTTAAAAGCGTTGTAGTATTATCAAGTTACAAATCAAACTAACAATTTAGGGGGCACATTATCGTGACTACAAAGAATATCAAAAATCAAGGTTTTACACTAGTTGAGCTTTTGATCGTTATCGTGATCATCGCAATTTTGACAGTTGTTTCTTTGGTTGCATACAACGGTTTGCAAAACCAGGCAAAGACATCTGCTGCTAAATCTGCTGCTGACGCTGTTGCTAAGAAAGCTGAGCTATACAACACAGCAGAGAGTAAGTACCCAGCTAACTTGACAGACTTAACAAATACTGCTCATACTGGCGAACCATACTACCTGGATACAAAGACAGTTAATGAGCCTGCTACCGGTACTTCTCTTACTGCTGGTACTGCTCCTAAAGAAGCTAACACTATTGAGTATAAAGTATGTGCAGGCAATAAGGGTGCGCACGTTAAGTACTACAACTTCTCAAAGGACACTGTAGAAGAGCGAACAGTCGGTACTTGTGCTCCGTAATTAGGTATAGGTAGTAAAAAACTCCGGTGTTATACCGGAGTTTTTTATGTGCGGGTTTATATTAAATATTGCGTAGAGTATGGCAGAATTTCACAACTTCTTTGCGTAGTTCAGCCAACTCATTGTCATTATCGCGATTATCTATTGACTGCCTCATCCATTCCGCGATTTTTTCCATGTCGTCTTCTTTGGCGCCCCGCGTCGTGACGGCTGGCGTGCCTAAGCGAATGCCGCTTGGTCTGAACCTTGGTAGAGGGTCGTCTGGAATTGCATTGGCATTTAGCGTCAGACCAATTTTATCCATGGCGATTTCCGCTTCCTTGCCGTCAATACCGAAACTGCTGTGAACATCTGCCAGAATTAAATGGTTGCTGGTGCCGCCAGTTACTAACTTAAAGCCGCGTTTTTGCAACTCTTCCGCCAGTCTTTTTGCATTTTTAACGATTTGCTCGGCGTAATCTTTGAATTCTGGCTGTAAAGCTTCTCCAAATGCTACGGCTTTTGCAGCGATGGTGTGCATGTGCGGTCCGCCTTGCGTGCCAGGGAATACTGCTCGATCAATCAACGTAGGTAAATTCTCGAGAGTTTTCTCTGGTTTTTTCAATGGATTGCTAACTATTCCTCGACTAAGAATTAGCCCGCCTCGTGGTCCACGCAGAGTTTTATGAGTTGTTGTGGTGATTACATGAAAGCCATAGTCGAACGGGTTTTTGGCAACGCCACTAACGATTAGCCCTGCGATGTGGCTCATATCCGCCATTAGCATAGCGCCGACCTCATTGCCAATTTCGGCAAATTTTTCGTAATCTAGCTCTCGTGGATATGCCGAAAATCCCGCCAAAATGATCTTTGGTTTGTGTTTAAGTGCCAATTGACGAATTTCTTCATAGTCAATTTCGCCAGTGTCGATATTTTTTATACCATAGCGAATGAAGTTGTACTCTCTGGCACTACGCGTAACTGGGGCGCCGTGAGTAAGATGGCCGCCGTGAGCCAAATCCATAGCCAGAATAGTGTCGCCAGGCTCGCACCAAGCGTAATAAACCGCCTCATTAGCTTGCGCCCCAGAATGTGGCTGGACATTGGCGTGATCTGCTTTGAAAAGTTTTTTAGCGCGGTCAATTGCCAGCTGCTCGACTTGATCGGTGTTTTCTTGTCCGCCGTAATAACGTCGACCAGGGTAGCCTTCTGAATATTTATTAGTGAAAACGCTACCGAGCGCCTGAAGCACATCTGACGAAACGTAATTCTCGCTAGGAATTAGTTCCAGGCCGTCCGTTTGGCGCTTTTTTTCTGCTTTTATAAGTTCTTCAATTTGCTTGTCTTTCATGACTAAACCTCCGTTAATACTTATTATATCATTGCTTATATATATCATCAGTGATATAATTTACGCATGATAAAAGACAAGTATCTTCAAAAAATCGGCAATTTAATCGCTGAAAATCGCCAAAAACAAGGTTTGACTCAGACGCAATTAGCTGAAGCAATTGGCACATCTCAGAGTGCTATTAATCGCATTGAAAACGGGGGTCAGAATATTAGCATTGAGATGATTGCTAGAATTAGTGAAGTGCTTAATAATAATATTGTAACCGTAAACCATTCCGGAAAAATGAATTTTAAGGTAACTGGCGGCAAAAAATTGTCTGGTGAGATACAAGTTAAGACTAGTAAAAATGCCGCAGTTGGTCTTCTCTGTGCGAGTTTGTTGAATAAGGGGAAGACGACGCTTAGGAAAGTGGCGCGAATTGAAGAGGTTAATCGAATTATCGAGGTTTTGAATTCGATTGGTGTTAAAACTCGCTGGTTGGACGGTAGTGATCTTGAGATCGTGCCGCCAGCGCGCTTGAAACTTGAAGATATGGATATTGCTGCGGCGAAGAGAACTAGGACGGTAATTATGTTCCTTGGTCCGCTACTGCATCAATATGACGATTTCAAATTGCCGTTTGCTGGTGGCTGTAATTTAGGGAAGCGCACGGTCGAGCCGCATCTTAGTGGTTTGAGGCATTTTGGAATGAACGTTACGGCGGAAACTGATTATTATCACGCAAAAACTGATGTCAATTCTGGTGATCGAACGATTTTATTGACGGAGCGTGGCGATACGGTGACGGAAAATATAATTATGGCTGCGGCGTTGTCGCCAAACACTACCATCATCCGCAACGCTAGCCCAAATTACATGGTTCAAGACGTTTGCTTCTTCTTGAAAAAGTTGGGTGTGAAAATTGAGGGAATTGGTACGACGACCTTGAAAATTACGGGTCGTAAACGAATTAGTAAAAATCTGGACTATTATCCGAGCGAAGATCCGATTGAAGCGATGAGTTTTATTGCGGCGGCTGCAGTGACGGATTCGGAAATTACTGTTCGTCGTGCGCCGATTGAATTCTTGGAAATTGAACTAGCGACATTGGCGGAAATGGGTCTTAAATTTGAACTCAGCAAGGAGTATTTTGCAAATAACGGACAAACTCGTTTGGTTGATATTAAATTGCAGCGTTCCAAACTCCAGGCCGCCAAGGATAAACTTCACGCCTTGCCGTTTCCTGGAATTAATATGGACAATTTGCCGTTCTTGGGGCTTATCGCGACGGTGGCTAAGGGGCGTACGTTGGTTCACGACTGGAGTTACGAGAATCGAGCAATTTACTTTACAGAGCTGAGTAAACTGAATGCGCAAATCGAGCTGGTTGATCCACACCGTGTTTATATCACTGGTCCAACAAGATGGAAGCCAGCCGACGTTGTTGCTCCGCCAGCGCTTCGTCCGTCCGTTGTGATACTTTTGGCAATGCTTGCTGCTCCAGGTGTATCGATTCTGCGCGATGTATATTCGATTAATCGCGGATACGAGGAATTGGCGGCGCGCTTAAATTCGCTAGGTGCTGATATTGAAGTGATTATTGAATAGGAATTCGCTTGATCTGTGGTTCTTTTTTAGGCTGGATTTGCGGTTTTGGAAAAATAAATTTGAGATAATCTTTCATCATTCGGGCGCCAGAAATAATTGGCAAGTAGTTGCTTAGTTGGTGGCGGATATGTTTTTCTAACAATTGGTCATTTTTCAAAATAGCGGCAGCTTTATGCATGTTGACGTACAGGGATGAAACTTCGGCTTCGTAGTTTCTGCCGGTAACCTCGAGGCAAGCGATTGGCTGGACATCGGCAACACCGCCGTCGCTAGTGGAGATGAGGAGTTTCAGGTTGGCGACGTCTTTCTCCCACGACGTGCCGCACGCTTCTAATCCAACGATAGGAATATTTATTGAGGCATCCGAGCCGATTGCTAACGCTCGCCCCAACTCTTCATCGTAATCTTGTATGTAATGAACACGCTCCTTGAGGACTGGATCGTTGTCAATCAATTTTAATACCTCGAGCAATTTCTGATACATTGTCACGTCACCTTGGTGAACTTTTCCTGTCAGAATATAATGCGCGTTGTGGCTGATGAGAATTTGGCGCAATGAATCCGGGTTTTCAAACGGCATATAAGGTCGTTTGTAATTGGCGAATCTTCGCTTGAAGTCGAATAATATTGCATTTTCTGGGATTTGTATGGATTTTCCGTACTGATCTTTGCGATTCAATAGGACTCGGTTCAATTCCTTTCGACCGAGTTTTTTCAAATACCTCAAATCCGCGCTACTCAGCGAGTCTAATTTTTCAGAAAAATCATTTGTGGGCAATCCAAATTTATCGATAATGCCATGATTGCGATATGTTTGCAAAGTTTCAGGCAGCACCCATGTTTCAAGGTCTATTCCATTAGTAATGGCTTGAAATTTAACTTTGTCGTTGTTGCGATCGCGGAAATTTGCTACGCGGGCGTGTAACTTACTTACACCATTCTTCGCTTCAGTAAGTTCAATTGCCAAAAGATTCGGCCTCAATCTGTCATTACGGAATTGTTCCATTAGCCAGCAACGTACGGCGTTGCTCTTTATATTTGGCAGAACTAATTTTTCAAATTGCGAACGATGGAATTCCGGTTCGGCTGCTTGAAGAAGCGTGTGGTTCGTGTAAAGTGTGTGCTTGCGAACGTAAACGATGGCCTCGTATAAATTCATTCCGTTAGTGCATAGCTCGTCTAGTCGTGCCAATGCAGCAAAAATCGTTGCGGTCTCATTAAGTTGAATAACAGCTGGCTTAGTACCGAGGAGTTTCAATGCTTTATAGCCGCCAAATCCCAGCGCTACTTCTTGGTATAGTCTATGATCGCCAGATCCGTCGCCTTCGTACAATTGCCCAAAGTTCGGTTCTGAAATTGTAACAAATTGTGTTGAACCGAGCGTCTTCTTAAAAATGCTTAAGCTTGCATCTGGGAATCCGTTTGAACTTACGAAAACTTCGTCAATATATTCAAATCCGTAATCTTGAGGTGAAACGGATTCCGAAAACTCTTCTTGTGCGAGGTTGGTGATTTTCTGGTGTGATTCGCTACGATAAAACGGTGTCACCACTACGAATGGAACTTCTAATTTTTCAGCTACACGTCGCGTGTCCGCCGCAAGAACTCCGAGTCCGCCGCCACCTTTAATACCATTGGATTTATCATAAATTTCCATCGTCCAATAGACATATGGTCGGTTTTTGGACAATTGATGCGTTAAGCTGCTTCGTTCAATTACGTCATAAAATTCGGACGCATCTTCAATGTCATGCGGCTGGTATTTTGGCTTTTCTGTATAAATATATGGATCCATCGATGCCCTTTATGGATTGAAATTGTCTAACTTGGTGCGGGTGGGGAGAATCGAACTCCCATCTCAAGTTTGGAAAACTTGCATACTAACCGCTGTACTACACCCGCAAGCTTTTACTATTGTAGCAGAAAGATGTTATAATGTGAATACGCCCTGATAGCTCAGTTGGATAGAGCAGAGGACTTCTAAGCCTAAGGTCGTAGGTTCGAATCCTACTCGGGGCGCCATTTCATATAACTAATGGGGGATATATGGATGCGAACAAAAAGCCGCAAATGACGCGGGAAATGATAGAAAGGCTATATGGCCGTATGAATACGTTGAGCGACAACAGCTCTAGAGCGTATGGGGATACGGGCAGAATGCTAACCGCTAATCGTAGCGTGAATTCGGAGCGCCGATATATTAAGGGATATGGATCTTCGATATCTGCCAATAATTCTGACAATCGAAGACGATTTGGTACGGAAATAGGCATAGCGCCTCGGTCGAGAGTCGCTAACGATAATCCTGATGGTGCTGGTTTATCTGGCGGGAATCGACGAGTCAATGGTCTACAAAATAACAACGTTCCGTCAGACGTGAACAATTCTCGCCAATCGTTTAATGCCAATCGAACTACTTTTCGTGAACCGCCTTCTCGCGGATATAATCCGTTTGGATAAATAAAAATCCTCACTTCGTGTGAGGTTATTTTTTGGAGGGCCAGGAGGGGCTCGAACCCTCGACACCCTGCTTAAGAGGCAGGTGCTCTAACCAGCTGAGCTACTGGCCCACGATTTCATTATACAACAATCAGTAAAAATGTCTACCGTTTTATTGAAAATAATTTATCGGTGTGAATAAATTGTCGTAAAACTTGGGGCGAATGATGGGGTTCGAACCCACGGCCTCCGGAGCCACAATCCAGCGCTCTAACCAAACTGAGCTACATCCGCCATGATCCAAGCTTTTCAAATTATAACACACACTATATCTGTACTCAAGATGGTAAAATTGCTATACTTAATGACAATGAGAGAACTAAATGGCTCAGAATTAGCTGGATTTATCAAGGAGCGCCAGGCGAAACAGGTGCGAGCTTTAAGGCAGGCTTGGCATATTAATCCTCGTTTGGCAATTGTTACTGATGTCGAAAATCCAGTCATTGAAACGTACATGCGTTTGAAACAGAGATATGGCGCTGATATTTTGATTGACGTGGAGATTTATCGAGTCTCTGCGGGCGGTGCTTTGGAGGTGATTCAAGAATTGAACGATCGAGACGACGTTCAAGGAATAATTCTGCAATTGCCGATTAGCAATCCTGAGCAGACCGATGAGTTACTCGAGAGTATTCGAGAAGATAAAGACGTTGATGGTCTGCGTAAAAAGGCGATTTTTCAGGCGGCCACACCAACGGCTATTAGTTGGCTACTGGCTGGATATGGCGTTGACTTGAGGGGCAAGAAAGTTGCGATTGTCGGGCGAGGCCGTTTGGTTGGCGCCCCTCTTGAGAAGATGTGGCTAAAGTCTGGTGTCGATGTGACGGTTTTTGAAAAAGGTGACGACTTATCTCAATTGATAAATTACGATATTATCGTGTCGGCAACTGGAGTTCCAGAGCTGATTAAAAGCCAAATGATCAAGGCTAAGGCGGTTGTTGTTGACGCGGGAACTGCTTCGGAGAATGGCAAAATTGTTGGCGACGTATCTGAAGAGGTGCGTCAGCGTAATGATGTAATTATTACACCAAAAAAAGGCGGAGTTGGTCCGTTAACGGTTTCTGCGCTGTTTGATAATGTAATTACGGCTTGTCTAAAAATTGCGAATCAATCAAAAAATTAAGCAGCTTTTATGGCAGCTTTGACTTGCTCGACAACTTGGCGCGGCGTGAGGTTCGCTTTTACGATGTAGCTATGAATTCCTAATTTCTTCAAATCGTGCGGAGCTTCTTCTTCGCCGAGGTTAGTAAGGACAATAACAGGAATGGTTTTTCCCCAATCTTTAGATCTAATTCGCTTCAAAGCCTCCGCGCCGTCCATTTCCGGCATTTGTAAATCTAGCAAAATAATATCTGGCTGAAACTTTTCGACTACTTCTATGCCAATTTGTCCGTTGGCGGCCAAGCGAACGTCAAACCCGTCCGATTCGAACTTCATTCGATACATCTGGCTGATGGTTGGGTCGTCTTCAATGATAGCGATTTTTATCATGCTTTAAGTATATCACATAAATTATGTTATAATTTTTGGCATGGAAAAATTTAGAGGCGAACAGTATATTACAGAAACAGGTGATTTTCTTAATGGAATTGATCATGAAGCTAATGAAAAATTAAATAAGGAAATTGCGGATCTTAGGAGTGAGGGATGCAGGGTTAAAATTGGAGAAAAGACCGATCCTGCATATAATAATCCGGATAAAATTCAGGACATATACAATTATCTGGAACGAGGTGGAGCGGAATTAAAGGATGTTCGTAAAGATATTATCCATATAAATTTGGCGGCGGTAGCACTTGCGAGTGTCCTAGAAAAGATTCCTTTTGTAAGAGAAAATAAATGGGGCAATATTGTAGATGCCTATCTGGAGGTTTTTCGCGACAAGTTATTGTATGGCAAGGATCAAACTGATTCGCAGCCGTGGCATAATCAGCGAGGTTCCGCACTGACATTTTTGACAATTTCTGAAGCTGAGGGCTTAAGTGTTTTTGGTAAAAATGGCGAAATATTGTCAGAAGGTGAATATCCAACTATGAGTGGTCCGCTGGATGAGTCGGTATTTGATGAGAAGATTAATGGCTTACCGCTGACGGAAGTTATGGTTCAAGATAAAGTCAACAACGGTATGGATAAAGCGACGGCTACTGAAGAAGTAGAGAAGAGAATTAGTGAAGTCCGAGAGTTTATCCAGGCGCCAGTGACGGAGAAGTTTTCTGATGTTATTCGGCATTGTGCGGATTCGCTTGGTATTCGTGAGCGAGTGGAAACGGTGAATGGCCTATCGATTGATCATTTGAAGAAAGCGGCAGAAAAAGAGAATCGTTCAATTGACGATATGCTGGTGATGAGTTTTGGTTGCGGAACGGGACTGGCGACTTTGAAGATGCTGAAAAAACTTAAGGACGAAACGGGCGAGGCGCCGACGGTAATTCTGCTAGACCAAGATCCGCTGTCTCTAGCGGCGGCGCAAAGTCTAGCTAAGAAATGGAATTTGGAAGATAAGATTGAAGTTCATTGCGAGCGATTATTCAGCAAGCTTGGCAAACCTTTGAGCTTGGAGGGAGTTTTGGGCAATCGTAAACTGGATATTGCGGAAGATTCTGGCTTGCGAGAATATCTGCCAGATGGCGTTTATAAACAATTGACACGAGAATCATTGAAATTTTTACGAACCGGTGGACTAATGATCACTGGCAATATGAACGTAAATCGCCCACAAAAAGAATTTTTGCATGGACTAATGGGGTGGGTTCCAAAAGTTAGGATGCGTTCAATTAAAGAAGGCTTTAAATTGCTCCAAAAATCTGGCATACCAAAAGAATCTATTGAAGCTACAGTTACCGCGAGCGGCGTTTACACAGTTTTTGCGATTGAAACGTAGAATAAAATGCTATAATAAGCATTAGTATGATGATACGAGCATTAGTGCTAGGATTGGTTGCGTTAATGGCGCTAATTTTGGGTGTGCTTGTACTTAAAAAGTCGAAGCGACGCCACGATGCGAAGCATTGGTTTTTCCTGGTTTGTCTATGTTTGGCTGTGTGGTCAGCTGGACTTGAGGTGTTTTCTTTGGCAGACAATGGAGTAGTATTAGACACTGCATCCAGATGGTTTTATGTCGCTTCGGCTGTTTTTTGTCCTGCGTTGGCTATTTTCACTACAAAGTCATTCCTTCCATCGACAAAATCGACGAAGGGTTTTATTTGCGCGTCTAGTATATTAATAACGATTTTTTCGCTATACATTATTTTGGTGCCTGAATTTATTATTAATACATCAGAAATTGTCACGCCAGTAGATTTTTCTCGAATTCCGATTCATGCAGTCAACTATGTTATTTTTGCAACTTTTTTCTCAGTATTCTTCTTAATTTCTATGTGTTTTGGTCATATAGCGTGGCGCAAATCAGATCCTGTTCGACGCAAGCAAGTCGCGATTTACATGATTGGTCTGTTGATATGTAGCATTCCTGGCTTTGTAGTGGATCTGTTCCTTCCGGCGCTTGGTGATTATCGATATATATGGATTGGTCCAATTGTTACGATTATTTTCTTATTTGCAATTATGTACAGCATCGTCAGATACCGATTGATGGATGTAAAAATGGCGGTGGCTCGAAGCGTTTCGTATATGTTGCTATTAATCGCACTAGCTGTCGTCTACGTGATTTCTGCATATGTTATTTCAATTTTGGTTTTCCAACGCAGCCTGACAGTTGATAGTCACGTAAATCTTATGAATATGATTTTGGCTATGATTTTGGCGGTTATGTATCAGCCGGTGAAGAAAATCTTTGATAAATTTACTGATAGGGTTTTTTACTACGGAGAATATGACACTGATACGTTTACGCGTGAGATTAGTAAAATATTAACCTATACGGCGGATCTGCAATTGCTAACTCGACGTGTTGGCAATTATATAGCGACTTCTCTTAAGGCGGAAAAAGTGGCGTTTTGTATTCCGGAAAAAGGAATATATGGTCGAGCAGGTCGGCGACGAATATCTGTTGTCGAGGAAGATGTTCACAGGATTATGGATTACTATTATAAAAATTGTAGTTTTCCGGAAGTTATTTTGGCAAATCAAGTAAAGGATCCAGAACTGAAGAAACTTTTGGATATTCATCGCACGAAAATTGTTATGCCGCTGCTGCATCAAAATCAAGAAACGGGAATTCTATTTCTGGGCGAGCATAAGAGCTTGGGCTATAGTTCTCGCGATATTGAAATGCTGGAGTCGATTGCTGGGGAACTGGCGGTGTCGATTCGAAATTCTTTGTCTCTGGAGGAGATAAATGAGTTGAACAAGAGTTTGCAGCGTAAAATTGACGAGGCGACGAAAGAGCTGAGGTTCAGTAATCGACAGCTTCAGCGACTGGACGAGGCGAAGAACGAATTTATTTCTATGGCTTCACATCAGTTAAGAACACCGTTGACTAGTATTAAGGGTTATCTGGATATGATGTTGGAGGGCGATTTGGGAAAGATTACGCCGACGCAGCGTGCGGTTCTTAGAGAAGCGTTTTCTTCGAGTGAGCGTATGGTGAGACTGATAAACGACTTTCTTAATGTTTCTAGGCTTCAGACTGGCAAATTTAATATCGATAAGCAGAAGATAGACATTGCTCAAATTCTTCGGGATGAAGTTGCTTTGCTTAAGGTTGTGGCAGATCAGAGGTCTGTTGAAATGGACCTAAAGATTGATAAAAAAGCTCCATTGATTACGGCCGACTCTGAGAAGATTCGTCAAGTTATGCTGAATATGATTGATAATGCCATTTACTATTCAAATCCACATAAAAAGGTAATAATTTCTCTAAAAAATAGTAATGGCGCGATTGAATTTACGGTGAAAGATTCGGGAATTGGTGTGCCAAAATCAGAGCAAGCAAATTTGTTTGGCAAATTCTTCCGCGGCACAAATGCCAGAAAAAAGCGACCAGACGGCACTGGCGTTGGTTTATTTTTGGCGAGGAAAGTTATCTTATCGCACGACGGCGAAATGATCTTTGAATCAGAAGAAGGAAAAGGCAGTACTTTTGGGTTTAAGCTGCCAGTTCGTTAACGGAATAAACTTAATATTCCAGAAATAACAATGATTAGGGCGACTACAACGAGTCCCGCCATACCAATGGTGCGAATAAGCTTTTTTCGGTCAAAAAACCATTGAGATAATTTGGAGCGATTCGTTGCTGTAATCCTTGTTACCTTTGGTCGCTGAGGTGCTGCGTCCATTCCAGAATATTTTTTATTGCGCTTTTTCTTCTGCTGCTTTGTCATGGAAATATTATACATTAATAGATAACGGCGGAGAAGTGGCTGATTTGCTATAGACAATTCGACAATAATTTGTTATGATATCTGAAGTCGTGGCCTTATCGTCTAACGGTTAGGACACCAGGTTTTCATCCTGGCAATCCGGGTTCGATTCCCGGTAAGGTCACCATAAAGATTGTTTTGTTTGGAATAGTTCGCTTATTGTGGCGAGCTTTTTCATTGTCGCTTCGTAGCTTCTTTGGCGGCGGATTCATTGTCAGTTCGAGACATCATTTCAGAATAGGCTTCAAGTATATCGCTCTCCTTATATTTCGGTTTATGTGAGTGCTCGATTGCATACCAGATTGTTACGGGTATTAGCAGGATGGTGTTTATGCAATATATTGTAATTGCAGCTTCTATGGACCCAACGATATTTATAAATACTCCAGTATAGAATAAAAAGAAAATAATTACAGTAGTTGATCCGAAAATAAAGAACAAAATTTTTGAAATAATATATTTATCTATTTCTGGCATAATATTTTATATTCTAGCATTAAGGGGAGGTGGAGGCTAGTTTATGTGGCTATGTTGACCGTACGAATAGCTATCGGCTATAATAACGCTAATGGTAATTTTATATGGAATGTAATAATACGGATATTCTAGTCGCGCAGGCTGATAATATTACGAACCTTGATTTCAGACCGATCGCCATCAAGGCTACGAATGTAATCAAGAAGTATAAAGTTGGCAAGCAAATAATTAGAGCTATTGATGATGTTTCAGTAGACATTCACGAAGGTGAATTTGTGGCTCTTGTTGGTCCAAGCGGCAGTGGTAAAAGCACTTTACTGCATTTACTTGGTGGACTAGATAAGCCTACGTCTGGTGAGATTGTTGTAGGAGGGAAAAACGTTTCCAGTATGAATGACCGTCAACTGTCTAAGTTTCGCAACCAGACAATTGGATTTGTTTTCCAATCGTTTTATCTGCAGCCTTTTTTGACGTTACGCCGTAATATTGAAGTCGCTTCAATGCCTCAGCGCATGAAGCAGGCGGAGCGCAAGCTACGTATTGAATCATTAGCTCGACAAGTTGGTCTGTATGATCGACTAAATCACCACCCTCACGAACTTTCCGGTGGGCAGATTCAGCGCGCTGCTATTGCTAGAGCCTTACTCAATAGACCGGCTATTATTCTGGCAGATGAGCCAACTGGCAATCTGGATTCTGCCAACAGTCGCGATATTATTAGTTTATTCCAGCAAATTCGAGAGCAATATCATGCAACGATTATTATTGCTACGCACGATAATGAAATTGCCGCCCAGGCTGATCGTGTCATTGCCCTAAAAGATGGGAGATTGTGTGATTAGGCTAGCCGATATAGTACTGTTGACTTATACAAAATTACGTGCTCGTAAAATACGTACACTTATTACGGTATTGTTGGCGAGTATGTTGTTCGGTGTCCTTATTTCAGCTTCCCTGATTGCTAATGGTCTCTTTCGTGGTATTGATTCGTTTCGTAAAGAGGGGTTGACTAGTCGCTATATCGTAAGTGTCACTAACGCACCATCAAATGTCGATGGGTTTTATAAGACTATTCGTGATCCTAATCTTATTGCCGAGGCGAAAAAACGCTATGAACTACTCGTTTCACAAAAAGCTACCGAGTCAAAGCGACTTAATCTGGGATATTCCTATATCAATGATCGACCGCCGTATTCACAGTCTGCTGACGGTACTGTCCAGCTATCTATTAATGACCAAAACGGTATTACCACTCAATTACTAAAAGAGAAATATAGCGCCATGCCGGCTTTTGACGATGCAAAACTCTCTCGTTTAGCTAAGGGATATGGTGCTATTAAATTTTTTACTGAAGAATTTTATAGTGTCAAAAAAGGCTCAGCGCTAGTACCTCTTATTGACGGCAAAGAGTTATTCTTTGACACTTCGGATGAAGCGGAGGTGAATGCTAATTATGAAAATCCTCCTGTAAATAGCTCAAGTATTGTTATCGCACCACCTGAAATTACAGATAATATTATGCTTCCTGACAATGCTGGCTGGAAGCCTGACGGGTTGAGTTTACCTATAATCTTGCCGCAAAATGTTATTGAGCGTTTACTGAAGTTGGAAAAGTTGCCAGCAAGTGCGAGTGCTGAGGCTAAATTTGAACGCCTAAAAAATATTCGTGACAATATAACTAACTTGAGTTTTAAAATGTGTTACCGAAATAGTGTCTCACTGGAGCTGATACAGCAGGTCTTGCAGCAAAATAAAGAGATCACAGCAAATCAAAATAACAAGGATTATAAAAAGCCAAGCCTTTTGTATGGACTACCCAATCCTACAACATGTGAAAATGCTCCTGTAATAAGTGACAAACGTACGGCAGAGGAGAAGAAGCAAGCGGTAAACCAAAAGCTGTTTGATACAAGATTTGGTAAAGAAACAACCGCTGTAAGCAAATTTATTACTTTTAAAGTGGTTGGCATGTCTCCTGGCGATAGTGAAGTACTAAATCCAGAACAGAAACAGCAGCGCGAGAAGGCTCGCACTACTAACGATATGATTTCTGGAGTATTACGCACGGAAGGCGTTGGGCAGGTTATACCGCGCTCACTATACGATAAGCTACCTAATAAAGCCGATTATGTTGATTTATTTACATATGAGCCACTTTATATTATGGGCAATGAGGATAATAAACATCGTTTTGTTGAGTTTGCAAATGCCAGTGATGCGCAAAAGTTTATAGATGAGCAGGGCTGTACTGTCCAGTATGATAATTCTTGTAAGCCGATTGGTCGTTTATATCAATCTAATTTGGCATTTAGTAATAGCGTTGCTTTGGATGATATGCAGAATATATTTAAGCAGTGGTCGATCTATGCTATGCTGGTGGTTATAGTATTGGCTGCGCTTATTATGTGGATCACTATCAGTCGTACAATTGTAGATGATAGGCATGAGACGGCGGTATTTCGTGCTATTGGCTTTAATCGTATTGATATCGTGTCGATATATATACTATATACGATAATTATATCTATATTAGTAGCTATGCTCGCTCTTGCTATCGGCTTTATCGGTGCGTATCTCCTGGATAAGCAATTTGCACCACAGCTTACAGCACAGGCGCAATATAGCTTCGGTTCTATTAATTCAAATAGAGTGATACGACTTATAGCCGTGGATATGCGACAGATAATCTTTATTGTAAGTACGTGTATTCTCACTGGATTGTTTAGTGCTATATTGCCATTAATACGCAACGTGCGTCGCAGTCCAATTCGAGACATACGAGAGTTTTAGTAGCTCTTTTACTACTATTACGTGTGCCTATGCGGGATACATCAGGACCTGTAGAATCGGGTAGCTCGTGAGAAGATCTGAGCCAAGTCTATAAACTGGCTCTTTTTTCCTGTCGAGGCACCATGTTGTTGAGCTGTATTTTGCAATGGTGTATGTTAGAGGTCAGCTGTTTTTTTGTTTCTTCTGAATTTGCTATAGTTGATTTTATTAAACGTATTCTCGATATTGAACAAGTATTATAAGGTTCCTTGGCGCCATTTTTCATCACTGTTATTTCGTGGTATAATTTTAAAAATGAGTGATAATATATTTAAACGAACAAAAATATTAGCAACAATTGGGCCAGCAACGTTCAGCCAAGAAAAGGTTTACCAATTGTTGGAGGCCGGCGTTAACGGCATCCGTATGAACTTTAGCCACGGCGCTAACGAGGAGCGAATTGAGCAGATCGATTGGGTGCGCACAGCTAGTAAACAGTTGGGCAAGCCTGTCGCAATCCTACAAGATTTGCAAGGTCCAAAGATTCGCTTGGGCGTTTTGAAGGACAATATGCTGAATGTTAAGGTTGGCGATATGTTGGTCTTGGACTCAGAAATTACTGAGCATGACGGCAGCTTCAATTTGCCAGTGCAGTACAATTTGGCGGAGAAGATGAAAGTCGGTGAGCCACTTTACATGTTTGACGGCAAGATCAGGACGGTTGTGCGAGAAATTGTTAGCCCAACTGCAATTCGCGTAGAAGTTCAGAACGACGGTTTTTTGATGAGCCGCAAGGGTCTGAATTTGCCAGACACAGATTTTGGCGGTGACATTCTTACTCAGAAAGATATTAACGATTTGGAGTGGGGCGCGAACCAAGATTTTGATTACGTTGCATTGAGCTTTATCCAAAAAGCTGATGACATTATTGATTTGCGTCGTCGATTGACAGACCTGGGTTCGACAGCCAATATTATTGCCAAGATTGAGACTAAGTCTGCCGTTGATCCAGAGAATTTGGAGGAAATCGTTAAGGCTAGTGACGGTATTATGGTTGCTCGCGGTGACTTGGCGGTGGAAGCTGGTGCGGAAATTGTCCCAGTTGTACAGCGTCGAATTATTGCCTTGTGTCGTAAATATTGCAAGCTAGTAATCGTTGCAACACAAATGATGGGTAGTATGGTTGATAATCCAGAGCCAAGTCGCGCTGAAGTAAGCGACGTTGCTAATGCTGTAATTCAAGGCGCTGATGTAGTTATGTTGTCTGATGAGACCGCCAATGGTAAATATCCTGTTGAAACCGTTCGTGCGATGCGCAAGACTATTATCTACACTCAAGAACACAGTGAAGTGATGTTGGTAGAAAAGTCTGAAATGCGTGAAAAAACTGACGCGATTTTAAGCTACACAGCAGCTCAATTAGCAAGGAGAATTAAGGCTCGAGCTATTATTGCGGAAACACACACTGGCGCTACTGCAATTAACGTTGCTGCATATCGTCCGAACCTACCAATTGTTTGTGTGACCGAAGATGTGAAGACTGCGCAAAAGTTGGCGCTAAGGTACGCTTCTCGTCCATATGTTCGACCAAACGATTCAAATGCAGCAACTAAGTTAGCTGATGAGTTGAAACAGGAAGGCTATTTCGGCGCAGACCCAGTTGCGGTTGTGCTTGTTAGTGGTCACAATCCAGAGCCAGGCAAAACTGACAATATCCAAGTTAAGACGTTGTCGTAAGGAGAATTTGGGTGGGCAGAAAATTTCCGAAGCAAACAATTCGCGATGTTGATCTACGTGGAAAAACTATTCTTCTGCGAGTAGATTATAATGTGCCACTAACAAAGCGCGGTCAGATTTCTGATGATCTAAGAATTCGCGCTTCGCTGCCCACACTCCGATATTTATTGGAGCAGAATTGCAAGATTGTTATCATGTCTCATCTGGGGCGACCAAAAGGTAAGGATCTTAAGTTTAGTCTGAAAGTTGTCGCAGATCACCTATCCAAGTTGTTGAACCGTCCGGTAGAATTGCTGGATGATTGCGTGGGCGAAGCTGTTCATCAAGCTGTTCGCTGCTCGCCACTAGGCAGTATTCTTATGTTGGAGAATTTACGCTTTTATGACGAGGAGGAGGCTGATGATTTAACATTTGCCAAGTCAATTCAGCGCGCTGTCCGAGCGGATTATTTTGTGCAAGACGGGTTTGCGGTCGCGCACAGGGCGCACGCCAGCACTCATGCGATTACATTGTGTGTTCCGGGGCTAGCGGGATTACTATTAGAAAAAGAATATGTAACTATCACCGAGGCGATGAATAAGCCAAAACGTCCGTTGGTTGCGGTTATTGGCGGCGCGAAAGTTAGCGATAAAATATTACTGATTAAGCGTCTAATTAAAAAGGCGGATCGGATTTTAATTGGCGGCGCCATGTCAAACACGTTTTTACATTGTCGTGGATTTAATATCGGCAAGAGTGTGTTTGAG
This sequence comes from uncultured Candidatus Saccharibacteria bacterium, assembly GCA_938041005.1. Classification (GTDB taxonomy): domain Bacteria; phylum Patescibacteriota; class Saccharimonadia; order Saccharimonadales; family Saccharimonadaceae; genus Nanosynbacter. The sequence continues at coordinate 18,472 of CALHZJ010000042.1, forward strand.
CCAGGAATGGAAAAGGTTGTCGCGGAAATTTATGATTTGGCGGCGGCTAAGGTTGGCGCAGAGAATGTTGACGATTTTTTGGTATTGCCGATTGACGTGGCGGTTGCGCCAGAGATTTCTAAAGATTTTCCTCGTCAAGAAGTTAATATTGATAAAATAAAGAACTCAGATATGGCGCTGGATATTGGAAGTCAGACGATTGAGAAATTCACGAAAATACTGGCTGATGCAAAGATGGTTATTTGGAACGGTCCGTTGGGCTATGCTGAAATTGATAATTTTGCAATCGGTTCAGCACGAGTAGCGCTAGCTATTGCTCAGAATAAAGGGGTCGTTTCAGTAGTTGGTGGCGGAGATACGGCTGATTTTATATTGAAATGGGACGGGCATGACGGCGCCAATTTTACTCATGTTTCCACTGGTGGCGGAGCTAGTATGGCCTTGATGGCTGGTAAAAAATTGCCTGGAATTGAAAGTTTACTAGACGCATACGGTTTGAGGTGATAAACTAAGCATAAGGATTATCTCATGAGAAAAAAGTTAATCATTGGTAACTGGAAAATGAACTTCAATATGCAAGAGGCTAGCTTATATTTGCATAAGCTGATGAACACGCTGCCATCGCATAGAGATGTTGAAGTGGTGTTGGCGCCTACTATTTTGACGCTGCAGAGCCTGAGTTTGCAAATTAATCGTCGGATTGCTAAGTTGGCGGCTCAGAATTGCTATTGGCGGGATTCAGGCGCGTACACGGGAGAAATTCCAGCGGCGCATCTTCGTGGAATTGCTGATTATGTGATAATTGGACATTCGGAGCGTCGCTATATTTTCATTGAAAGCGAAAAAGACATTCGGCTGAAAGTTCAGGCGGCAATTCGAAATCGTATTCATCCAATTCTGTGTGTCGGTGAAACGATTCAAGAGAAGACTCTTGGCGAAACGAAGGATGTTCTGGCTGATCAATTGACTAGCGGTCTGG
>CALHZJ010000043.1 GCA_938041005.1 uncultured Candidatus Saccharibacteria bacterium
GACGGTAGCGTGAGAATACCGAGCGTGCTATCATAGAGGCATGAGAGTTAAGGCTACCAAACATTCGATCGGGCGATGGGTCGCCCGCATACTTTTGACAATTCTGATAGTGATGATTTTATCTGGAGCGGCCGTCATTTGGCGGTGGTATCCAGTGATTGACCGCTTGATGAATTGGTGCAAATATTATCCGCAATCGCTCGGCGATTGTAGCGAAGTAATAAGAAAGGGGAGTCAATGAAAGGAATTGACATATCAAGCTGGCAGGCTGGCTTGGACGCTGGTAAAATCCCGGCAGATTTCGTCATCGTAAAGGCGACGGAGGGGACGAATTACGTCAACCCAAACTGCGACGAGCATTATCAGCAGGCGGCCGCAGCTGGCAAAAAGCTCGGCGTTTATCACTTTGCGAGAAACGGCAGCAATGACGCGATCGCTGAAGCTGACTTTTTCGTCGACAATATCCAAGGCTACATCAAGCACGCTATGCTCATTCTTGACTGGGAGGACGGCGGAAATGTTGGCGACGTAGCGTGGGCGCGCCGCTGGCTCGATCGAGTGCAAGAGCGAACCGGCGTAAAGCCACTCATCTATATGTCGGAGAGCGTGGTAAACAGTCACGATTGGAGCAGCGTCGCTGGCGCTGACTATGGCCTCTGGGTGGCGAAGTATCGCGACATGGCCGTCGACTTCAACTACGACATGAGCCAAGCCGGCACGCCGCCAAGCGTCAAATATTGGGACGGCTACGCAATGTGGCAATGGACATCAAGCGGCCGACTTGACGGCTGGGGCGGAAACCTCGACTGTAACGAATTCTATGGCGACGCTGAAGCGTGGGATAAGTATGCAGGCGGAGCGCCAGCACCAGCTGGACACAGCGGGCAAATTGCTAACCCACAACCAGCACCAGAGCCGCAGCCGACATACACAGTTCAGCCAAACGATACGCTGAGTGAAATCGCCGAAAGATATGGCGTAGACTATCACTACTTGGCAGCAATTAATGGTATCGCAAATCCACATGTGATTTATGCAGGCCAAGTATTGCGAGTGCCAGGCGGAAGCGCGCCAGCCGAGCGAACCGTGACGGTTCAATGGGGCGACAACCTCAGCACGATAGCGGCCGCTCACGGAACGGACTGGCAGACGCTGGCTCAAATCAACAACCTGCCTGACCCGGATCTAATCCACCCAGGCGACGTTTTGAGGTTACCATAATGGCGCCAGATTTATCAAAAATCACGATCACGAAGTCGAGCCTGTACTTCCGCGAGTGCAAGGCGTGCGGCTGCGTGACGCTGCACATCGGCAAGACCACGCCGCAGATGTCAGCAGGTTCGACATACAATGATTGCCTGCAGTGCCTAGTGGACGCACACAGCGTCCCAGGCTTGAGCAGATGGCACGACCCAAAAACGGGCGAGCCGCTGAAAGATCCGCGAGGAGCTGTGATTCAGCGAACGATCGATGCCAAAATCCAGAACACCGAAAGTTGTCTAATCGGAAGCAATTTCGCTTGAGAGATGTAAACTAAAATGCGTTTTACTTGACATCTGCAAGCAACATGTAAAGTAAATGTAAACTTTAAGGAGAACTTGACATGATGACTAACTTCATCACCACAATTTTAATACCAGCAGCAGTTATCGGATTTGCCGAATTAGTGCGCCGATTGTTTAAGAAAGACTTCGAAGCGGTGATTATCATCGCAGGAGCGGCAGCAATTGGCGTCGGACTTTCGCTGCTAACAAACCACGACTGGACGTACGGCTTGGTTGCAGGCTTGAGCGCCAGCGGCCTAGTCACCGGCTTGCAAAAATTCGGCGATGCTGTAAAATAGAACTGGAATCGTATTGATCCTCAGGTGAGCCAATCTTTCCGTAGGTAGCAAGAATCCCGTAGCCCTCCGCTACGGTTTTCTTGTGCTAGAATTAAAAAAGAGGAGGCGCTAGTCGAAA
>CALHZJ010000044.1 GCA_938041005.1 uncultured Candidatus Saccharibacteria bacterium
TTCCAAAATCTCAGTCTTATTTGACTGCTCAGAAAGCTCTGGAGCAGGGCGGTGAATTGGGGCAGTCTTTCCCTTTGGTTGCGGCTTTTCGTCAATCGCCTCACCGACAACATTAAACATTCGTCCTTGGGTTTCTGCGCCGACTGGAACGGAAATTGGAGCGCCAGTCGCAACAACTTCTGCACCACGACTCAATCCATCCGTCGAAGACAGAGCAATTGCTCGAACAGTGTGTTCGTCCAAGTGCTGAGCGACCTCCAGCACCAAATTCTCATTGCCGTTTTTAACATGCAACGCGTCGTAAATCGCTGGAAGTTCAATGTCTCGTGGAAATTCCACGTCAACGACCACGCCAACGATCTGAATAATTTTACCTAGTGTTTTACTCATCAATTTTTCCTCCGCACTTCCTTTGTATTAATCTCACTTTTCATATCGCATCTACGCCTCCTGATAATCCATAATTATATCCAAAGAATAACTCTTATCCGACAATGCTCGACGAGCCGGCTCTATCATATCATCAGGGAAGCGTAAGTTCAGTTTCTCTAAAGCCTCTAACGTCACGAAGTCAACCTGCTGGATTCCTTCTTCGTGCGCGACAGGAGAATCATCGGCAACGTGCCCTAGAAAGAACACAACCAGCGACATACCAGAATCAGTATTTTTCAACAGCACCGACAGCACACCATCAATTGCAACTGTGTAGCCAGACTCTTCCTTCGCTTCGCGTATCGCCGCATCCACCAAGCTTTCGCCAGGCTCAACATGACCAGCTGGAAAATTCCAGGTATCTAATTGACCATAATTATTTTTGCCTTCTTGAACGACCAACAACTTACCGTCCTTTACAACAACAGTACTGACGAATAGGGTTGTGTTATTTATCATTGTTCCATCGCCTCCACGCCACCAGAAATTTCAGCAAGTTCCTGAGTAATCGCCCCTTGGCGAGCCTTATTCATAGCTAGCGTCAAATCGTCAACCAAATCGCTGGCATTATCCGTAGCATTCTTCATCGCCATCATACGCATAG
>CALHZJ010000045.1 GCA_938041005.1 uncultured Candidatus Saccharibacteria bacterium
TTACTTTAAGAAGGGTGGCAATAAAACCAAAGAGGCGTTACTGAATATTATGTCTGAAACACCTCGTCAAGCTAACGCCGCCGCAGTAAAAGAAGGCAACGCTATCGGTAAACAGATAAAAGATTATCGCAAAAACTTGCTAAAACAAGCTAAAAAACACGGTCCACTAAAGCGTCAAATGCTACAAGACGCCGTATATGTAATTGAACCATCACGTCCGAAACGTGGCGAAAAATCACCATCATATGATGAACGCTTGAAAGTATTTGAAGAAGTTTACGGAAAGAGTGCCGCCGAAGCCCTGGATCAATACAACAGCTTCTTGCGTGCTGTATATAAGAACTTACTAGCTCGACTGAACGAAAAGAGGATAGAGTTAGGTAAAGACCCAATTATGGAGCGTAAAGACTATCTTACGCACCTAGGAGAAATGCTGTCTGGCAAGGGAGCTATCGCGGCTATGTATGGTGGTGCCAAGAATCTATTATCTGGCGGAGATGTGGCTATTGAATCTCGTAAATCACTACCAGCTAAATTAGCAGGTCGTACAGGACTATTCAAGCCAAGTCAAAAGTTTAATCAATTCGCTATGCAACGTGTAGGTGACGTAAAGCCAACAGATCCATTTACGCCGCTAATGGAATACAGCAAGATAGCCCTACACAACATTCATATGACAGATGCTATTACAATGAACCGCGCTCTGGAAGTGGCAGTGCGCGCAGCTAGCGAAGCACGACAAGAATTTGCAGGTAAGGGTACTAGCGGTATACAAAAGCTAGCCGACAGAGTAGACGCCCTGTATAATTCGGCTGCTTCTGGTAAGGTCAATGCTGAAGAGCTAACGCAAGTAAGAAATAAACTATACGGATTAGAGCGCGCAATTGGTCGAAAAATAGACGGTATACGAGAACTTAATCGTCTGGCTAGAAAAGCCGACAAGTTTGGTGTAGAAAAGCTAGACGCAAAAGATATAAATAGTCTAAAAGAAACCACCAACAATGTGGCTGAAAGTCTAGATAAGATGCTTAATGACGTAAACTTTATGAAGCTAATGTCTGATAGCGCAAACGGACTGACTCAATTTGTCGGATTTGTCCAAGAACACGCAAACCGACTAGCTGGAAAGACAGACCCATTCCAACGAGTCGTAAACGATACAGAGCCAAGTAAAATGCGAAAATTCGCAGATGCAACTGGTAGGGCATTAATGAAGCAGGCGGCACTATCTAAGATTGTCGGCAATATGAATTCAGTGGTAGCTCAAACGGCATCACTACCTGCTCTATTCTCTACAACCAACCCGAAAGCATTGATACAGGCATTCAAGCTAAAAAACCGTAAAGCTATATTACAGAAGTCTGACGCTCTAGCCCTAAGGTATGCAGATGACAATCTGACGGATGATACCAAGTTTGAAAAGACTATGAAGACTGCTGGTATTCCTATGGAAGTAGTTGAAAGAGGCG
>CALHZJ010000046.1 GCA_938041005.1 uncultured Candidatus Saccharibacteria bacterium
AATATTCCAAGATATCAAAGTAGCATCATAATTTTTCATAGACAAGCCGCTATTATCCAACATTCTAGGAGCACCAGACCAATAGCTGTTGGGCAAACCAGTTGTCGAAACTAACGAATCTAGCCGCCAGCCCGCCAAAGATTGATTAAAAGCGCGAGCACCATTAAACATTTCACTCATCAACTCGGCTTTCGAAACATCCCACGACCCTATCGGCTGATTAAACTTAACTGCGTTTTGAAACATTGCATTCATTGCAGTCATCTTGCCAGTATTCCAGTTTTTAATTGAATCGCTACCGCCATTATTAAATGCTGTCGCATTATTAAATAAACCGCCAGCAAAAACAACGTTAGAGACATCCCACGACCCGATGTTTTGATTGAAATTTTCAGTATCGCTAAACGCACTACCCATATTAGTAATGGTCGAGGTGTTCCAATTCCAGTTAGCATTCTCACCCTTGAGAGAAGTATTGCCTCTAAAGACAGAGTATATCGAGTCAGTCTGCGACAAATCCGGAGTGTCGATTGCCTTTACGTCCATATTTGCAGCACCGTAAAATGAAGCCACCAACGATCTCCATTTATTCTTCCCCCACTGATCAATAGAAATCATCTTCAGTTTATCGCCGCCGTTATTGAGATAAAACTCTGGAAACACACCTCCGATACGAATCGTATACACACCAGGTGTAGCGTAACTGCAAGTATAAGATCCAGCCTGAGCGGTTGCCTCGACCGTGCCATCATTATTACAATCGATAGTATAATTATATCCGCCTCCTCTTATCGGAATGACGAACTGAGTATCTGGCGACCCAGGCTTGCGTGTGTCCACGGTAAACACAAAATCTGTGTCATTGATGGGGTCGGCGGCAGCTTTTGGCGAGTAAAACATCGTACCAGAAAACGCTGCTAGCACACCTATTGTCACAGCTAACGCCTTGATAGCCAATCCAAATTCCAGCCTTTTTGTTTTCCAACATCTATTCATTTGGTACCATTATACTTATACTTTATTTTTTTAGCAATATACTAATACTAATCAAAGATGGCACGCAACATTGCCATGACGTTTTGGAGCTTATTTAGTAGATTTTATCTCTGCTAGCACTGCGAATCTTCCCCCTGTATCACCAGCTGAATGTGAGAAATAATTTGGATCATCCGCCGTATCAATTGGCGAAATGACAATATTATTAGCCGGAACGCCCGCCTGGACGGCCAACGAACGATTAAATCCTTGCATGTCCAGATAAATTCCGTCAGCCGTTTGACGGCAGAAATTTTGCCAATTCGTATCATTTGTATGATTAAAATAATCCATACGA
>CALHZJ010000047.1 GCA_938041005.1 uncultured Candidatus Saccharibacteria bacterium
TCTCTACCGTCTCGGCCATCCTTACCCTTTAAGTCTGAGTAGGCTATGATATTTTTCCATTCAGATTCCCCAGCATATCGCCACTGTATATACAGGGAGTTCTTCTGAATTTCAATTTCACGACTATCAGATTTACTAGATTCTTTCTTGCCATCTTCCTTATTAGTGCCGTTATCCTTACTTTTCAAATCCTCAAGCGAAACTATTTTCTGCCAATTGCCATCAGCATATTTATATTGAATCTCGCCCGAATCCTGACGAATAGAAACTGCGTTCGGATCAATTACTCCACGTGGTGAAATCTTAATAAAAAACAATAATATTATGAGTATTATTGTGATCACAAAAAGACTTAGCACAAAAGCTTTTGATGCAGGCTTTCTTGTATTTTCTCGCTCCACTTAAAATATTCCTTTAAACTTTATTTGATATTGATTATGCTTTTATTTTACATGTAGCAATATGAAAAATCAATCTCATTAAACGTGAGAAATCATTCCCACGCTAAGCATAACTAACAAAAACAGCCCCAGGACAAATCGATAAATTATAAACGGTCGGAAATTATTACTCTGAATAAACTTCAATAACCACGACACAGCCAAATAACCAACACCGAATGAAATTACCGTGGCGATTATAGTTGGAGTCCAGCCAACGCCGCCAGAAATGTGTTTATATTTGGTAGCGACTTCCAATAGTCCTGCTGCGACTAGCGCTGGAATACCCAAGAAGAAACTCAATTTCGTAACCGACACGCGGTCAAATCCACGAAATAAACCGACGGAAATTGTTGCGCCAGAACGGCTAATTCCCGGAATGAGTGACAAACACTGCCCCGCGCCAATAGCCAGCGTGTCTTTCCAGCTCGTCTCAGTTTCGCCACGCTTGTTATTTACCGCACGATTGTCAGCCAGCCACATAACAACGCTCCAACCAATAAGCCCAAACGCCACAAACCACAAACTGCGAAGAACTGTTTCAACTTCGTGCTTGAATAACAACCCGACAATCGCAATAGGAATTGAGCCGATAATAATTGCCCAACCATATTTATAATCAAACTTTCGACGCGCTCGTTTCCACCATAAACCACGCCACCAAGCCTGCAGGATTCGCCAGATGTCGCTCCAGAAATAAATCACCGCCGCCAAAATTGCTCCGATCTGAATTATCGCCGTAAAAGCCACGACGCTCGGATCGTCAATTCGCATTCCCAGTAACTTCTCAGCAATCGTCAAATGTCCAGTCGAAGAAATCGGTAAGAATTCCGTAATTCCCTCGATTACGCCGAGAATAATTGCTTGCCACCAAGCCACGCTTAAAAATTACCTTTCATCCTTCAAGTGTAGCATTAGCGGTAAAATCATTCAAATGCGTGAGCCTAAGATTCGGGGTTTTCTGCTTCAATCGAATTTTGATAGAACAAACCGCTAACATTCACGCCCGCAGGAGCATAAATTTTCAAGCCAGTTATCGGCTTATAAAACTTCAAGCAGCCGTCAAATAATATCGCGTTACACTTTTCAGAAACGGACAGTACAATTTTATCACCATCGCGGCGCACGTTAATTTCTGGCTTATTCGCCTTTGGTAAATCCACAAACTCCGCTTCCACCTTAAATTTGTCAGAATTTATTCGCGAAACATTCCCCACTGGCATATCAATAAAAATTGAATTAGCGTTCGTCGTATCTGGAATATCAATATTCACTTTCTTCGTGAGTTGCTGCGATTCACGCGCATATTCCAAGCCAGCGTGCGCGCTAAATATTGCGGCGCTTGCCAAACTCATAAAAACAACGGACGCCGCCACGATCATTGTGATTACAGACATTCGATTGACCTTCCAAGCGAATATGCTACGCGTTACAATTGCGCCAAATATAACCGCTGATATTCCGCCAATTGCCAAGGAAATCCACACTCCCCACGCCCATATTTGCATTCCCAAACCGCCGAGCATATTAACCACGGAAACACCAAGCGCCCCGCCAACAATCAGCCCAAACAGCACCGCTAGCGTCGTAAGTAGCACCACAGCACCGATAAAATATTGGAAAAATTTCGCAATTGGAGTTTTTCCGACAGACACAGTTGAATTTCCATCAGCGGAAGCTTCCTTAAGCGCAGCCAAAGTTACTGGCTTCCCGCGCATTCGTAATTTGTCCGACGCGGTTTTTGCTGGCGGCATTGACACCCACATCGCGAGGTAAACCAGCACCATCGTACCAAATGTCACGAACGGCAAGACAATTGCAATCAGTCGCACCCACAACGGATTGATATTAAAGTACGCCGCTATTCCCGCGCACACGCCACCAATGACAGCTCCGTCTGTATCGCGCATCAATTGCTTTTCTGGTTTTTCATTATCGTCTGTCAATTCATCCGTTGAGTCCTCACTATCATCCGAAAAATCGCGCGGTTCGCCCATTTGATTTTTAATCGCCAAAACGTCATCATCGCTAATAATGCCCTCTTTCATCACGCCACGCTCGGCTAGAATTTCAACCATTCGCGCCTCAATTTCCTTCATCGCTTCCGCGTCGGCGTGCATATTTTTCTGAATCGAATTAAGATATTTTTCTAGCGATTTCTTAGCATCAATTTCCACACTAAACGCCGTTTTTGCCAGATGAATCCTGGTTATTTCCTTCATTATTTTGTTCCTTTCTCTAAGTTATCAAGCGAATTATTTAACATATTTATGCGATCTTTAAGTTCATGAATCAATTGATCACCGTGATCTGTCAATGAATAATATTTTCGCGGCGGACCTTGCTCGCTTTCCTGCCATTCGTGTTGCAAATATCCCTCTTTCTGCAGCCTATTCAGCAGCGGATAAATCGTACCTTCGACCACTGTTAAGTCCGAATCGTTCAATTGTTTAACGATATCGCCAGCGTACTGCGCTTTATTAGAACAAACCAGTAAAACGCAGTAAACCAAAAATCCTTTTCGCAATTGGACCGCCAAACTTTCCGCATAGCTATCAACGTCCACTTTTACCTTCTTTCGGTATATTAGAACCCTTAATTTTGCCGTCTTTAATCAGGATTTGATAATCACATTTCTTAGCCAAATCAACGTCGTGCGTCACGATAATCAGCGTTGCGCCTTCCTGCTTGTTGTAATTGAACAGCAATTCCTCCACCTTCGCGCCAGTTTCGCTATCCAAATTTCCCGTAGGTTCGTCCGCAAAAATAATCTGAGGACTGCCGACAATTGCCCGCGCAATCGCCAAACGTTGCTTCTGACCGCCCGACAAATCCTTCGCACGATTCTTGCGCTTCTCGTACAAGTCCACCGCCTTCAGTGCCTCATTGATCTTGCTTTCCCTCAAGCCCCTTGGCGTCTTCACAATTTCCAGCGGCAAACTCACGTTATCCGCCACGCTTTCATTGCCCTGAACAAAGAAGCTCTGGAAAATAAAACCTATTTTTCTCGCGCGGAATTCGTCAACTTGCTTTTGTTTCAATTTCAGAATGTCCTGACCGTCAATAATCACTTGACCTTGCTGCGGTCGATCCAGACCAGAAATTGCGTGCATCAGCGTCGATTTTCCCGAACCAGATTTTCCCAAAATCGCCACGCTCACGCCTGTTGGAATTTGCAGACTCACATCATTTAGCGCCACAAATTGGTTCTTCTTTTTGCCGTAAATTTTCGTCACATTTTTAAGCTCAATCATAACAATTCTCCTATTCCGTCCTTAACGCTTCAATTGGATCTAATTTTGTTGCCTTGCGGCTCGGCAGCCAGCCAGAAAGTACCGCCATAATCATCAGCCCGATTATCAAAAGTCCCATTTGCAGAGGATTAACGACTAATAGATTCGTACCTTGCTCCAACTTCAGTAAACTAGCAATCATAGGATTAAGTAGTGACATCAAACTTGCTAATCCAACACCAATTAAGCCACCAAGAAGTCCAACCCACGCCGCTTCATACCTGAACATTTTACCGATATCGCGACCTCGCATACCCAAAGCTTTCATCAGCCCAATCTGACTAGTTCGCTCCAAAACCGAAATGTACATTGTGTTAATAATCCCAAAAACACTCGCCAAAAGCGCCAAGCCGCCAAACCCAATCAGCGCCATTTGAGCCACATTCACAAAAGTTAAAATAACTTTTTGCGTGTCCTGAATCGAATACGACTCATAATCCTTGCCAAGCTCATTCTTCACTGCCTCAACATTTTTCTCATCATCAACTGACGCAATTACGTAAGAATATTCATTAGGCAAATTTTTAGGGTGACTAAAGTCGTAAATATCCTTAGCGTCGTCCACAGAAACGCGCACAGTCGGCTGGTAAAACAGGATCGTATCCGAAGGTTTATCGACTGCTGCGACTTTCAGAGATATTTCCTTGTCAGCACCCTTGCTTGATGAAGTTCCTTTTTGCAATCCTAGTGTAATCGTTTGCCCAATTGCTGATTTTGCATCACTGAATCCCATTTTTTTCACGTAAGATTCTGAAATAACAACTTCACCCTTTTTCGGCATAAAATCATCCAAACTACCAGCCGCAAGTTCCATTCGGGTTTTGTCAAACTTCACAGTTACGCTAGGCACGAATTTCTTGTCGCTTGCCGAACTTTTGACATATAAAACTCCTGACATGGAATAAGCTGGCGTCACTTTTTCCACGTGCGGGATTTTCTGTATTTTTTTCACGTCGTTATCAGTCATCGAATATTTCTCTATCGCCTTAGATTGACTATTTTCCGTATCTTCCGAGTCGCTATATTCCGGAAGATTGCTATCAGATCCTGACGAGGTCACTTTTTTATAGACCGAAACGGATTTTTTATCACCAGCCGCGTCGACCAGACTGTTTGTATACAGACGGCCACCTTCTCCAGCCATCAGCGCCAATCCAATCGTAAATGCTCCGACTGAAATCGCCAGCGCGGTTAAGATCGTACGACCTTTTGATCGCCCCAAATTTCGACCGGCGCGTTTAATAATGTCAATTCTTCTCACATTAAGCTCCTTGTTGATTTACTATACATAGTACTATGTTATACAAGGTACCTTAAATAGTCAAGGTATTTTTGAAAATAATATTCAAAA
>CALHZJ010000048.1 GCA_938041005.1 uncultured Candidatus Saccharibacteria bacterium
GTATTTTGAGAAGCACAAGATCAACCAGACGCGACAGTGGAAATAGTATATACTATTACTGAAAGGTGCAGATGTAATAAAATGCACGAAATAGGTATTGATATATCTGTTGTTGGCAATTATGATCAATTTCAAAAACTTTACAGAGAAAGTTAGATGTCGGGTGATTCCAGTAACACGCGACCGTCGTGTGTGGTTGGATGAGAAAATTGTCGACGATGATTCGTATAGTATTTTTATGAATGGACGATCATACGAACTTGGTGAAGAATACGATGACTTTTTGTGTGTCACTGCTGACAACTTTGCTGAACTAGCAGACGTTATTCTCCGCGAGTTGTATGCGCGCGGATTTTCATCGTCAGACTATAAACTGATCAACGAAAATTACGTTCATCTAGATTATAGCTTTTTGAGCGATGACATGCCTTGGGCCGCTTGGTGTAATGTTGATGCAATAGTTAAGGGCGATATTACTGACGAGAAGGACTATCGTCGCGACAAAGCTAAACGCGGTCGGTGGATGAGTTACGCTGAACTGGTTCAGGTTATTGGCAAGAATCAAGCTCATAAGATTTTTGAGCAGTTATAGGTTAGACCTCAGTGTGTAAGGAATAATTTGCTGAGAATAAGTAGGCATGCAAGGAGCGATTTACTGTGCGTTTATACAAGAACGCTGAGCTGATATAATAATACATAGTTATGACTGAAAAAATTACTGTCCAACCACTTCCAGGTTATAAAGAAGTTAAGCCGTTTGTTTATGCGGGTTTTTTCCCGGTGTCCAATGAAGACTACAATGACCTGAAAGAGGCAATTGAAAAGTTGAGCCTCAGCGATTCGGCGCTGCAATTCGAGCCGGAGAATTCGCCGGTTCTGGGTTTTTTGGGATTGCTGCATATGGACATTATTCGCGAGCGACTGGAGCGTGAATATAATTTGGATTTAATTGTGACCAATCCTAGTACTGATTATCAAGTTAGTTTGACGAATGGCGAGGAGCTGGATATTAAATCTGCTAGTGAATTGCCCGACCCAGCGCAAATAAAAGAGATTCGCGAGCCGTGGATTAATGGTGAAATTGTCGTGCCGCAGGATTATATTGGTGCGGT
>CALHZJ010000049.1 GCA_938041005.1 uncultured Candidatus Saccharibacteria bacterium
AATTATTATCAACAATAAGGGCGAAATTTTCTGCCAAAAACTAACAGCAAATTCTGACAAGGGTCGTGATTTTTGGTGTACGCCGGGCGGCGGCTTGGAAATGGGCGAAGGCTTGCTAGACGGCTTGCGTCGAGAAATGATTGAAGAAACTGGCGTCAAACCAGAAATTGGTAAGCTGTTATTTATCCAGCAATTCACCGAATCAGGCGAACAATCAGCACACGGCCCGAATGAACAATTGGAATTTTTCTTCCTCATCACCAACTGGCAAGATTACCAGCACATCAACCTGGAGCAAACATCGCACGGCGTCGAGGAAGTGGCGGAGTGTGGCTTTGTTAATCCGAAAACGACGCGAATTTTACCGAGTTATCTGACAGAGGTTGACCTGGACCAGCTGGTTAACAAATTGACAGAAGTCCCAGTTCTAAGCGAATTATAGCGAGGTCACTCGGGCTATTTGGCGAAGAATTTTTTGGCACGTTCAGTTTTCGGGTGATCCATAACTTGTTCAGGTGTTCCATTTTCGATAATCTCGCCCTTGTCTAAGAAAATCATCCTAGTCCCAACTTCGCGAGCAAATTTCATTTCGTGCGTAACGATTACCATCGTCATTCCCTTTTTGGCAACTTTCCTGATCACGTCCAAAACTTCGCCAATCATCTCCGGGTCTAGCGCTGAAGTCGGCTCATCAAAAAGCATGATTTTCGGCTCCATCGCTAGCGCCCGCGCAATTGCTACTCGCTGTTTTTGACCGCCAGACAAACTATTCGGCGAAGCGTCCGCTTTATCCAATAATCCAACATCATCCAATAAACTTCGCGCCAATTTTGTCGCTTTTTGATCTGAAAATTTACGTAGCTTTTTCGGAGCTAATTTAATATTTTCAATCACGCTCAAATTCGGGAACAGATTAAATTGCTGAAAAACCATGCCAATATTCTGACGCAACGCGTTCAAGTTCACGTGTGGATCAGTAATCTTCACTCCATCGACGACAATCTCGCCTGAAGTCGGCTCCTCCAGCAAGTTCAGACAGCGCAAGAATGTCGATTTGCCAGAACCAGACGAGCCAACCACCACGACAATCTCGCCCTCTTCAATTTCCACGTCAATATCACGAAGAACTCGATTTGTACCGAACGTTTTTTTCAAGTTTTTAACGCTGATCATCGTCATGTTTTAATTTCCTTTCTACTCGCGCCATTACTCGCGTAAAAATCGCCGTTAAAATTAAGTACATCGCCGCAGCGGCAAATAGCGATTGAAAAGCTGTCGCCGTCTGAAAACGAATATTGTCCGCGCCTCGCATAATATCATTCAAGCCAATCCAACCAACAACCGAAGTTTCCTTTAACAGCGCGATAAATTCACTAATCAACGCCGGCAATGAATTTCTCATTGCTTGCGGCAAAATGACTAGTCGCATTGCCTGCCAATTACTCAGACCCAAAGACCTAGCTGCTTCCATTTGCCCCTTATCAATACTCTGAATTCCGCCACGAATAATCTCAGCAATGTACGCACCGCTATTTATTCCGAACGCCACCGCCGCCACAAAAATCTTCGGCATAAATTGATACGACCCAAAAACGACGTAATACATAATCAATAGCTGGACCAAAAGTGGTGTGCCGCGAATAATATCGACATAAATTTTTCCCAGACTAGCCAGCGGATTAAAGTTCGCGAGTCTGCTCGTTTTCATCCTGCCAAATGGTCGTAAATTCGACGTGCGCATCAGGGCAACAAGTACACCAATTGCCGACCCTAAAATAAGCGACAACACAGTCAAAACCAGTGTCACCTCTAATCCATGCCATAAGAATAGCCATCGACCGCCGCCAAAAATCACTTCCCAAAAATTCACGATTTAGCCTCCTCGCCAAAATATTTGCGGATCAGCTTTTCATAGCGACCATCTTTTTTCATCTTGGCAATTTCTTTATTGACCTTTTCTAAGAGGTTTTTATTATCCTTTTTAATAGCAATCGCATAACTTTCATCGCTGAGCGCGCCCGGTAAGATTTCTAAGTCAGAAAATCCAGCCGAATACTGCTTTGCGGGAGCGTCGTCCAGAATAACTGCTTCAATTTTTCCCGAACTTAATTCCTGCAAAACACTCGGCGCGGTTTGGAATTGTGTGACTGATGCGCCAGCAATTTTAGACGCCAAAGTATCGCCAGTCGTACCCAGCTGTACGCCAATTTTTCGCCCTGGCAATTGATATTTATTGCGAATCGGACTGCCCTTTTTAACAATTATTCTCTGCGACGCCGAATAATACGGATCCGAGAACAGCGCATTTTTCTCTCGCTCAGGCGTCACTGTCATTCCAGCCGCCACCATATCAATTTGCCCACTATCCAGCGCCGGAAGTAGCCCATCAAACGACATATCTTCGACCTTCAAATCTTTACCCAAGCTTTTAGCAATTTCCCTCGCCAGATCAACATCAAACCCAACCACTTGATTATTATCAATATATTCAAACGGCTTAAATCCAGCATTTGTGCCCATCACCAAAACATCAGTTTTTGAGCCAATTACGCCATCTCGATGTAAAATATCACCCAACATCAAACAAATCATCCCGGCAAATAAAACCAGCCCAATCCACCAGCTAATTCCGAATGTGCGCGTCTTATTCTTGCTCATGCTTTTATTATACCCCTTCATCCTCAAAAAACGTAAGTGATATAATAGAATAGTGAGAAAAATTAAATTTACCAAACGTTTCTGGATTAAATCAATATCAATCATTTTGCTTTTTTTGACGGCATTTTGTTTAATTGCGGCGCGCTATAAATATATCGTCTTTAAAAATTCGCAAATCGACGAGATAATTTTTTATTTCGTCAACGGATTAGCTGGTGGCAAATCTGACAATTTATGGTCGGCCGTCCTACAAAATCTTCCGCTGGTTTTCCTATTATTCGGCGCTTTATTAATCCCAATGTTCGATAAATCGATCTCTTTTATCAATCGCATAATCGCCTTTTGCTTGAAAAAAATCAAATCATCACGAAAACTCACCTTGCCGTTTTTGAGATTACGAAATCAAGTAATTTACTCGCTAAGTATGTTTTTAATTGCGATCGTCCTTCTAATTCAAAGTTTCGGCATCCCTAACTATATTTATGCCCTGACTCAATCAACCAAATTATACGAAGAAAATTACGTCAACCCAAAAACCGCCAAATTGACTTTCCCAGAGAAAAAACGCAACTTAATATACATCTATTTAGAGTCAATGGAAAACACTTTGGCATCAAAGGCTAATGGCGGCAGTTCCGAAACCTCCGTTATTCCAGAGCTGGAAGAATTGGCATTAAAAAATACCTCATTCTCAAACAAAGCATCCGGTGTCGGCGGCGCTTTGCCCGCAACAAACACTGGCTGGACTGTAGCGGGAATGGCCGCGCAATCTGCTGGCGTCCCACTGAAAGAAAACTTGGTTGGCGGACGCGACCATAACGCCCTGGGCGAGTTTAAAAAGTTCCTGCCAGGCGCTTATAGTCTTGGTGAGATTTTAGAAAAACAAGGCTATAATCAAACATTTATTATGGGCTCTGAAGCAAGTTTTGGCGGACGCGATAAATTATTAACTCAACACGGTAACTTCAACATCGAAGATTACAATTACGCCAAAAAACACGGAAAAATCTCCGAAGATTACAAAGTTTGGTGGGGTTATGAAGATAAAAAATTATTCCAATTTGCCCGCGAAGAAGCCTCGCGCTTGGCGGCGTCAGACAAGCCGTTTAACTTGCAACTATTGACCGCCGACACGCATTTTACCGATGGATATTTGGATGAAACTTGCGCCAAAACATTCAGTAATCAATACGACAATGTTCACGCTTGCTCCTCAAAACAAGTCGCCACATTCGTCAATTGGGTTAAATCTCAGCCATTTTATGAAAACACCACAATTGTCATTTCTGGCGACCATTTAGGAATGCAGACTTCATATTACGACGAAAAAATTGGCGGAACTAATTATCAACGAACCATTTATAACACGTTTATAAATCCAGCCATTTCAACTAGTCACTCAAAGAATCGTCAATTCACAACATTCGATATGTATCCGTCAACTTTGGCGGCGCTGGGAGCTAAAATTGACGGCGACCGATTAGGTTTAGGCACAAATTTATTCTCTGGAAAGAAAACCTTAGTCGAACAGTACGGCGGAATTGAAAACTTAAATTCAGAGCTTTCCAAACGTTCCGCTTATTACGAAAATAAGATTTTCACCAAGTCCGGCAATTAGCTATTGTAGCCATTTGGATTATTACTCTGCCAATTCCAAGCGTCGCGGCAAGCATCTTCAATCGTCAATTCTGCTCGCCAACCTAATTCTTTTTCTGCCAAGCCTGGGTCTGCATAACACGCTGCAATGTCACCTGCTCGACGTGGCGTAACTTGATATGGAACATCGCGACCAGACGCTTTCTCAAACGCCTTCACTAATTCCAAAACCGAAGTACCACGACCAGTGCCGATATTATAGACTTTATATTCGTTCGGGCGACCCAAATTCTCCAGAGCCGCCACATGAGCCTTTGCCAAATCAACCACGTGAATATAATCACGCACTCCAGTTCCATCTGGAGTATCATAATCGTCACCAAAAACGCTCAAATACTCTCGCTTACCAACAGCAACTTGTGACACAAATGGCAGAAGATTGTTCGGAATTCCTGAAGGATCTTCCCCGATGCGACCACTCGGATGCGCGCCAACTGGATTAAAATAGCGAAGAGATGTAAATTGCCAATTTTGATTCGTTGCAGAAATATCGCGGAGCATTTGCTCAATCATCAACTTCGTCTGGCCATATGGATTCGTGGCAGACAACGGCATATCTTCGGTAATTGGTAATTTAGCTGGATCGCCATAAACTGTTGCCGAGCTGGAAAACACCAATTTCTTCACGGCAAATTCTTGCATCACATCAAGCAAAACCAACGTGCTTTCGAGGTTATTTTTGTAGTAAAGAAGCGCCTTTTCAACCGACTCACCAACCGCCTTCAGTCCAGCAAAATGAATCACAGCATCAATTTTTTCAGACTTAAATAATTCTGATAGTCGCTGATGATCACACAAATCGAATTCATAAAACGGTATTGATTGACCAGTGATTTCTTCAACTCGCCTCAGACTCTCGACGGATGAATTTGATAAATTATCAACAACCACTACTTTATGATTTGATGATAATAGTTCGATGATTGTGTGACTGCCGATATATCCAGCGCCACCAGTGACAAGAATATTCATACACTTATTATACTACAAAAAGCCTATTTATTTTATTAGCACTCTTGCACTGAGAGTGCTAATTTGTTATGATAACTACATCAAATTTCACCATTCTGTCTTTTACTGGGGCGCAACAAATTAGGACTAAAAACCAAAAGGAGGATTTTATGCCACCAAACATGAATCAAGAAGAAACAACTAAACCACTCGAAAAATTTGGTACAGATATAACAGCGTTGGCGCGAGAAGGTAAACTCGATCCAGTGATCGGTCGAGATGAAGAAATTCGACGCACTATGCAGATTTTAAGTCGCCGCACTAAAAACAATCCCGTTCTCATCGGTGAGCCGGGAGTTGGTAAAACCGCAATTGTTGAGGCGTTGGCACAGCGAATTGTCAAAGGCAACGTTCCCGCTTCACTGAAGGATAAGCGACTAATTTCCCTGGAAATTTCCAGTCTTTTGGCGGGCGCTAGTTTTCGTGGACAATTTGAGGATCGATTGAAAGCCGTTCTGAAAGAAGTAGAAGACGCAGCCGGTGAGATTATTCTTTTTGTCGATGAGATTCACACCATGGTTGGTGCTGGAAAAAGCGAAGGTAGCATGGACGCGGGCAATATGTTAAAGCCAGCGCTGGCTCGCGGAAAATTACATATGATTGGCGCGACGACGCTCGCTGAATATCGCCAATATGTCGAAAAAGATGCCGCCCTAGAACGAAGATTTCAACCAGTTTACGTTGGCGAACCAAGCTTTGACGACACTGTTGCCATTTTGCGCGGATTGAAGGAAAAATACGAAATTCATCACGGAGTAAAAATCGCTGATGACGCAATCGTGGCAGCCGCCAGATTATCTACGAGGTATTTGCCTGACCGATTCTTGCCAGACAAAGCAGTTGACTTGCTTGACGAAGCGACCAGCTCGCTCAAAATGCAGCTAGAAAGCGTGCCAATTGCACTAGATCGATTGAATAATAGACGTTTGCAATTGGAAATCGAGGAAGCGGCGTTGAAAAAGGACAAATCCGACCACGCCAATATTCGCAAAGATGAAATCAAGGAGCAAATTGCCGAGATTCGCACAAAAGCCGAAGTAATTGATAAAAAATGGCAACACGAAAAAGACATTTTGCAAACCGTCAACACGACTACCGAAAAAATGGACAATCTGCGCTCACAATTAGAAATCGCTGAACGCGATGCAGACTTAGCCACCGCCAGCCGCATTAAATATGGCGATTTGCCGGAGCTGGAGAAAAAATTAGCAAGCGCCCGCGAGGAGCTAGCAGCAATTCCAACTCACGACCGATTACTCCGCGAAGAAGTTACACCTGATGATATCGCCGGCGTGGTGGCGCGCTGGACCGGAATTCCGGTGGAGCGATTGATGGAAAGCGAATCTAGCAAATTGACCAAATTGGAGGAATCAATCAGCCGCCAAGTCATCGGACAAGATCGCGCCGTGGCAGCTGTAGCAAGCGCCATCCGTAGGTCGCGGGCTGGACTCGGCGATATCAATCGACCGATTGGCTCATTCCTATTCCTCGGACCTACTGGCGTGGGAAAAACAGAGGTCGCGCGCAGTTTGTGTCGTGAATTATTCGACGACGAACATGCCATGATTCGAATTGACATGAGCGAATATATGGAACGCCACGCCGTAGCCAGATTGATCGGTTCGCCTCCAGGATATGTCGGCTACGATCAGGGCGGTCAATTGACGGAAGCCGTTAGACGACGTCCGTATAGCGTGGTTTTGTTTGACGAAATCGAAAAAGCACATCCCGACGTGTTTAACGTACTATTGCAAGTTTTGGACGACGGTCGATTGACAGATGGACAAGGACGAACGATTGACTTTAGCAACACCATTATCATCATGACCAGCAACGTCGGATCGCAAATGATTATGGACTACACAGGTGATGACATTAGCTCTCTCGACAATCAAATTTTAGAAACGCTTCGTGGTCATTTCCGTCCAGAATTCTTAAACCGAATTGACGACATCGTGATTTTTGACCGAATCCATCCTGAATCGATGCGTGCAATTGTTGATGTGCAATTAGAAAAAGTTGTTCGCCAAGTTAAAGATAGTCGCGACATAACGCTGGATTTTGACAATAGCGTTCGTGACATGTTGGCGCGAGATGGCTACGACCCGAGTTTCGGCGCTCGGCCACTTAAGCGTTTAATTCAAAAACGCGTGCTTGATCCTTTGGCGCTCGAACTGATCGACGGGCGAATACACGACGGAGATACGGTAAAAGTTGCTGCCGTGGATGATCGAATTGCCTTTACGAATATCGTATAATAGATGCATGGATCAAATTCGCAGCGAGCACTTGGAAAATCATACCAATAAAACCTATCAAGAGCGGATGAATCAGACAGCGTCGTCCAAATTCGGAGCCATCGCAAAACATCTTGGTAAAAACGTTAAATTGCTTGATTTCGGTTCTGGTTTCTCGCCAGAATTCATCGAACAAGTGACGCAAACAGGAACTCACTACGTAGCCTATGATGTTTCACAAATTGTTCAATCTAGGCTTCAAGAAAATAACATTGATTTTACCACTAAAGAACAACTTAAAAACGCCGAAGATGAATTCGACATTATCTACATGTCGAGTGTATTTCACGAGTTGATGAGCTATCTATCTCGACCCGAGCGCACTAAAACATTCGCAATGCTAGATAGAGCACTCAAGCCCGACGGCACCATTATCATCCGCGATTGGGGTCCCGGCGAGACGTCAAGCCTAGTCACATCTATCGAAGTAGCGTCTGAGGATGTTAACGATGAAGTTTACACATGGATCAAAGCGCTTGTTAAAAATTCAGTGATTAGCATGCCTACTATCGTTTGCGATGACAATGATAATCCTATCGCTCCGTACATCTACAAGGCAAATAACCAAACTATTTACGAAATAATATTTCACGCGGTTTGGGGGCTAGATTCACTTGAACGCGAATCAAAAGAATCGTACGTTATCGTGGACCACCTTATTCACAAATGGATTTGCGCGCCACACGGTTACAAAATAACACAGTCGCGAAATGAATTCGACGAAGCCTATTTGTCACATTTACAAAAATACTTCAAAATCGATAGTATTCCATGGCCAACAAAAGTTATTTACGAACTAAAAAAGAGATTGCAATAACACACCAGCAAACTTTATAGCGCAACTACCATAATGAGTTACAACGATAAGCACTACAAACTAACCATCAAATCAGCGCTTTTAGGAATCGGCAGAATGTTTGGTTTACCGAAATATTTCCTAATAACAATTGCCGCGACCGTCGCCTTCGCCGTGATAATTTATTTCGCAATCAACGCCAATTTTTACGGACCACTAATGATGTCGCGTTTACCAATCCTCGATAAAATCGCGCTGCTCGGTTCGATGATTATAGACATCTTCAAACAAAGTTTCACTTCACCAAATGGCGCGCTACTTATGGTAGTATCAATTCTTCAAGGTGTATCGATCACCGCTGTAATTTTTACAGCAAAGAATAATCGCGACAATGAAAAAACTGTATCTCGACAAGTCGGATTAAGCGGAATCGCATCAATTGCCGCAACAATTGGACTCGGCTGCGTCCCCTGCGGAACGTCACTAATCTTGCCAATTGTAACCCTATTTTTCTCAGGAGCTGCCGCCGCCACCGCCGCAAATATCGCCAGCACTATAGTTCTTTTATTAGCTTTACTACTCAGTTTATTCTCGCTATATAAATCAGGTCAAATTATTTTTATGTACACAGAATTATCTAAACAGGAGAAAATATGAATCGACAAAAATCATCAGGCATAGCACTTATTTGGGTTCTTTCGGGAATTGTAATCGTGGGAATTGTAGCTTTGTTTATTTATGGAATTGTCAATCGCCCGCCGAATCGTCACATTGGCGATAATAAACCGTGGAATGAAAAAATGTCACAAGGATCCGCTGACGCAAAAAACGTGTTCATTGATTATACTGACTATTTTTGTTCATTTTGCGCCGAGGTCGAAGCCGCAACCAGCACAGAATTCTTCAAAAATGACTATATTAAATCCGGAAAAGTTCGTTATGAGCATCGCGTAGTAACACTATTAAAAGAGATGACCAACAATACCGAAACTGGTGCTCACGCTGCGTTTTGTGCTGCTGATCAAGATAAATATTGGCAGTACACCCACGATATCGTCCCGCGCATTAAAAGCGATTACTTTGATAAAGGAATTGGCGTAAAAAATGTTGCTGTGCCGAAAAAAATCCCTGCTCTTCCACTGGAGTATTTCCTGACTTCCGCCAAAAATGTCGGCATGAATGAATCGCAATTTTCCGATTGTATGACCAAAAAACCGCACCAAAAAGAAATTGATAGCAACACACAAAAAGCTCTGTCGCTTGGCGTGAATGGCTTGCCATATATGGTTATTAATGACTACCAAACCAGCGGATTCGTCGGTGGCGAGAGTGGCTTAAGGGCAATTTTGAAGGCTGGCGGCGTTAAATAATTATCACTATTTCAGTTGACTCATAAATCCACGCAGTTGAGATAAAGCCCGCTCTATTCTTTCATTAGTCCAATATTTATCTGGCGTGATATTATCGTCGCCAGTTGATTCCTCTTTGTAGCGGCCGATAATCTTGCCGTTCTTGACAATCGATACATCAGGCACAAATATTCGAGGATTGCCATTTTTATCTTTTTCCAAATACGGTTCTAATTTCTTGACCAATTTTTGATAAACTTCGTTGTTGCTAGCGCGAGCATCGCGAATATTCAAATAGTATATTTTATCAACACCTTCAGCCCGAGCTGCCCGATCAACGTGTTCGCTCAAATGCTGGCACCACGGACATTGCGGAAAGCCCAAGAAAACCACGCCGCTGCCGTTATCAAAGATATCAAGGATTTCTTTATCGCTGGCATAAACGAAGCGATTATTCACCGCCACTCGCGGATATTCTGACTTGAATTTGGCGGCGTCGGACACGTTAGTAGACGGAGTCTTCGGCTGCTCAGCAAAATGCTGGCGGTTATACCACAGTCCAGCCGCAGCGCCACACAAGATGATTATGGCGGAAATAATCGCAATAAGTTTTTTATTCATACCAAACCTCTTTTTCATAACGTCGTATCCTTCTTATAATTTTTCTTAGCTTCCAACCAGCGGCGATTTTGCTCGGCTTTGTCTTCAATCTCAAAAATCTCGACCGGATATTTTTCGGCTTGCTTGGCAATTTTTGCAGCAACCGCTTCGGGGATATTGATATCAAAGCGCGCAGCAAATTGAATAGCATAAATAATGATGTCGGTCAGTTCGCTCGCCATGTCGTCTTTGGTGCCGATATGTTTATCACCCCACTGGAAATATTCTAATAATTCATTAGCTTCCAGTGACAACGATATCGCCAAACCGCGCGAATCATTCGTCTTATCCCACTTCCGCGCACGAATATGATTCATCACTAGCTCTTGCGCTTCTTCAAATGTCATAATTCCCCCTTCTGGTGTAGATTCACTATAGCTAGTCTAATTATAATGCAGCGTTAGCATTATGGAAAACAGTAAAAATCGCACAAAATAGAAAGGCATTTTTCCAAAACATAAAAGCTGTTTTCGAAAACAGAAAGAATGTTTTAAGCGACAGATACGGCTATTCGATAAAAAGCAAGCGAAAACAGGCAAACTACCGATATATTTTAATAAAACCGCCAGACGATTAGAGTTTTGCTCCCCATTTCCACCTGAAAAGCTTAATCGCTAGACGAGCTTCTACTTGACTAGTCGCAATCGCTCAATCAACCAATCCCGCGGCAAAATCGACAAGAACCAGCCAGCGCGCGGCCCGGAATCTTTGCCAATGAGCGCGCGGTAGATGGTGGTGAAGAGCTCCCGCGGCGGCAGCAAACCGCTTTCCTTGTAGGCGTAAATTGCTTGATGAAACCAGTTACCATCAGCCCCAGCCGGCGCCCCGGCGATATCGTCAGCTAATCGCCTCAAGTATTCTTTTTGCTCTGGCGAGAACTCATCGGGATTTACCTCATCCGTCAGACGAAACTTCAATGACTCGGGCGCCCACTTTTCCAGCCACCGACTGACATAGCCTAGTTCTGTGATGACCACTGCTTCTTCCTCGTCGACGATGCGGGCGTATTCCGAACTGCGCCGCAAAATCTCTACTGTTTTTACCATGTCGCACAGCGCCGCTTGGTATGAAATAACCAGATGCGAGAATGGAATTGAGCTGACCGCTGGCTTATCTAGCCCGTCAGTACACAAGAATAATAGCTGTTTATCAAGCTCATTTTGCGGATGCTGCTTCATCGCCGCGAAGTCGTCAACCAGCCGCACCAGGCTATCGGTCTCATCAAAATACAACCGCTTGGCTGGCGAATATCGAAGGATAAAGTAGCGCACTACCTCAGGCGGCAGCATATCAACAACGTCGTGTGCGTTCACGCCAGTACCCTTGCTGGCGCTCATCTTTTTCGTATCACCGGTGCGATTAATAAATTCATATGGCACTGGTACTGGCGCATCAATGTCATAAACCTCGCGAGCGATCCGCTTGCCGGTATCATACGAGCCACCCTTCGTCGCGTGGTCACGGCCAAACGGCTCGATATCAATGCCGAGCAGCCACCACCGCCCTGGCCAGTCCAGCCGCCAATCCAACTTTACCTGCCCGTCATCATACCGAACTGTGTGCTCCGAGTCATCATGGCTACGATAGGTAATTGTTTTTGTATCGCTATCCATTCTGACAAACTGACGATTTTTAAGACGACCCTGCTCCATGATTTGAATTGGTGACCACTGATCATCCAGCTGCCGACCCGATACTTCCTGGATAGCCGACTTAGCTTTGTCAATGCGACTCAGCGAGCGCTCGATGGCCGGCACAAAAAACCCGCTCCGATATTTATCGCTGGCATAGATCACGTCCATGGTGACGCCAATTTTATCAGCACTGTCGAGGAATGGCTTCAGGCAAAAATCCCCCCACGAACCGTACCGATCATCTGGTGACGGCACCATGCAAAGCGGCATACCCAAGTACTGCTCATAACTAGCTGGCAAATTAACCGGCACTTTACGAAAGGCGTCGAGGTTGTCTGAAACGTGAACGTGGCGCGCCCGAATGCCTGCTTGCTTCAGCGCCCGCACTACGGCATCAGCGATGACAATTTCACGCAGATGACCCACATGATACACACCTGACGGCGATGCGCCCGAGGCAACCAAAATCTCTTTATTAGCATCCTGAAACGTATTTACTATATCATCGAGCCACTTCATGTGCTATATTATACACTAATTAATAAACTGTTAGAGGGGTTAACATGTTAGACGAACAGTTTCGAAAATTATTAGAAAATAATATCACATGCTATGCTTATGAATATGACTTTTACTACAATCTGGAAAATGTGATAGCAAAACCAAGGAACTTTACAAAAATAGCAGGAAGAATAACCAGAATTGTTGCTAATAAAGAGTTAACGTTGAGCGATCATTCCAGCGATATCATAGACGTAGTCCCATTTTCTACCTATCATGAGAGTCAAAAAAGCAATTAAAGTATTTGAAAAGATTCGCGACTTACCCTACGGAACAAGTGGCAGTGATGAAGTGTGGTCGTGTTACCAAAAATGCGTACTCTTGAAACAAGAACTGCAGCACATCGGCATTACCAGTCAATTGCTAATTGGTGTTTTTGACTGGCAAGACCTGCAGATCCCCGAACACATCCTCAAAATTCGCCGCCAACAATATGATAGGCATGTGATACTACGCGTGTTTATTGATGAATTTGCGTACGATGTCGACCCATCAATAGATATTGGGCTTACACCAACGTTACCTATGGCTTGCTGGGATGGCAAGTCAAGCACAACAACCATGGTACCACTGCGACGTCTGCGCGTCTATCGACCACATTTCTTACATGAGCGTATTTTATCACAACTACGACGTAAGATATTTCGAAGTAACCCCGAGAGTTTTTATACTGCGATCGACATATGGTTAGCAACCATACGAGTAAGTTGATATCTTTTATTTTAGCGTGCTACATAACAATATATAGATTTTACTCAGAGCTGCAGAGGGTGAAAATCACCTTCTCTTTGAGTAGGCTTGAGAGGAGCTACTGTATATGGAGGCAGTTACTTGTTTCTCGGATTGAAAGATCCGCATTCAGCTTGAGCTCGTTCGGCGGGCTATTTTCATTGATATTATATTATTCCCACCTAAATAATTTAATAGCCACGAGATAGATCGCGAAAGTCCAAGCTGTGATAATTCCAAATTGCGGCAAGACTTCCATAAAACTTGCGTGCTCGGTCATAATGAGCCGAAAACCATCCGTGATTGGAGTTATGGGAACAAATTGAGCAACGCTTCGCAGCCATTCTGGGAATAGATAAAGCGGGATAAATGTGCCAGACAGAAACATCATTGGAAAAGAAATCAAATTGCTTAATGCGGAAGATTGGTCTTCGTTTTTCGACCAGCCAGCAATCAATAGCCCTATTCCCACCATCATGAATGCCGATAATACAGATATAACCACAAACAGTGCCCAATCGCCTCGCATATTAAAGTGAAATATCAAAGCGCCAGCGACAACCATCATAATCAAGCTAAGCAAGGAAATAATCGTATAGTGAATTGCCGTAGAGATAATTAGCTGACCAGAAGTAAACGGCGCCGCACGTAAGCGTCGGTACGAGCCACGCTTCTTTTCGGCTGGCATTTGATTAGCTAGGCCAAAAATACCCATACTTATCAAGCTGAAAGTTAATAGCCCCGTAAATATGTAGTCAAACGACTTTAATTGTTCATCGCCAACCGCTTTACCAACAGCTTTAAGCGGAGCTTCAGGTTGACCCATCTGACTATTGATACTATTAGTAATTTGATTCATCACTGCCACTAGTGTATTACCCGCTTGTTCAGAACCTTTGGCGTAAAGAACGTTCATCGTGCCTGTTGGAGTAGGATGATTGCCATTATTTTTTATCGCGCCAAAATCACTTGGAAGCTCAATAATACCGTTAAGTTCCGACCGCTTCATCTTTTCAAGTGCGTCATTCATATCTTTGACGTCTTTAATCTTGAGAATTGAATCCTTCGAATTTTCTTTGGCATTGTTAACGAAACTTTTGGCAAATTCTGTCTGCGAATTGTTGACAATTGCAATATTAAAACTGGTCGAATCATTACTAAAAACCGACCCAAAAACCAATAGAAAAATCAGCGGAAAAAGGAAAGTGAAAAATAACGCCATTTTATCTCGAACGAAACGCTTTTGCTGAGCGCGAACTTGCCCGAATATTCCAATCCAATATTTTTTCATGTTAATCCCGAATTGCCTTTCCTGTTAAATCAATAAACACATCCTCTAAGTTGGCTTGCTCGACAACTTGCTCTTTCTTAAAACCGCGCGCTAATAATTGCTGAATGAGATTATGTGGCGTATCAATTGTGATAATCTTACCGCTATCCATAATCGCCAGACGGTCACACAATAATTCCGCCTCGTCCATATAATGCGTCGTCAAAAGAATCGTAATTCCCTCGTCGCGAATTTCCTTAATCAAATCCCATAAATTTCGGCGCGCCTGCGGATCAAGCCCCGTGGTCGGCTCGTCCAGAAACAACACTTTCGGATTATTTACCAATGTCGAAGCAATCGCAAAACGCTGTTTTTGACCACCAGAAAGCTGCTCGACGTAATTCTTAGCCTTTTCTGTCAACTGAACCTTAGCAAGCAGCGCCTCAGTATCAACTGTCCGACCATATAAACTACCAAACATTTTCAATTGTTCACGCAAAGTCAGTTTGTCATAAAAAGCCGTCGACTGAAGCTGAATGCCAATTATATTCTTAATGTCCTTAGGCTTCTTAGCGACATCTATGCCGTCAATTGTAGCCGTACCGCCGTCAATTGGCCTGAGCGCTTCCAACATTTCCAACGTTGTTGTTTTACCCGCGCCGTTAGGACCAAGAATCCCAAATATCTCGCCCTTTTTAACCTCAAACGACACGCCGTCGACCACGTTATTTCCATCATAAGTTTTAACGAGTTTATCGACTTTTATAATTGGCTCAAGTTCCACTCCGTAAATTCCTCTCTGTTGTGATTTTGATTAAGCTAGTCTCTACTTATCATCAATAATAACAAAACCAAAATACTAGTGCTATACTTATAGTATGCGCATTCAGAGAAAAAAAGCAAAACCAAAATCGAAAAAACTATTTATTATCATACCGTTTTTGATATTGCTATTTTCGGCGGGGCTATTTGGAATATATTTTCTCAATCAATCACACTCGCGACAAACGACTGCGCCATCTGACGAAAAGTATTATTTTGCCGATTCGAAATATTCTGGCATTCGCTCAAAATTTGTCACCAGAGACAACAAACGGGAAAAAGTTTCAATTGAATATCCAATCACGGAAAATGAAAAGATTAATCGCTTAATTAGCGAGTCGATTGATAAAATTGATCGCGATTTTCAAAATACGGTTTTACTGGCGACGGTTTTTGATAAGCCAATGACCGAAACAATTAGCTATCAAGTCACACACAACACTTCAGAAGCACTGTCGATTGTCGTCAATATTAAGCAGGATATGAACGGCGCACATCCAGCATCAATGACACAACTTTGGACTTTCGACAAAAAATCTGGCGAAGTTGTCGGCTTGGCTGATTTTACAGAACAGTCTGATGAGGCTGCCGAAGCAATCATATCCGCTGCCAAAGATAATATTTCTCAGATCATCAAGCAACGCCAGCAGCCAGAAATTGACCTGAATGAAATCATAAATAAAGAAGCTTTGTCTAATTTCATCATCACTAATAACGGCAATTCATTGGCTTGGCCACTCGGTCAGGCGTCGCTACTGCCATCATCTTACGGCGAATTGACAATTACCGTGCCAATTTCCTCCGTCTCTAAATATCTACAAAACCCAACGGCGAGAAAATTCGCCAACATCCCCAAGCCTGCAGAAAAACCAAAACCAGCGCCCGCAGCTCCAACATCTATCGTCGCAAATAAAACAATTGCTCTAACTTTTGATGACGGACCCGGACCATACACCGAAAAACTGTTGGACATATTGGATAAGTACGACGCCAAGGCGACATTTTTCCTAATCGGCAGCAAAGTTTCAGCACGTGCCAATACATTACGCCGTATGCAGTCGCGCGGACATCAATTAGGTAATCACTCTTGGTCACACCCAGAGTTGAATAAGGTTTCAGCGGAACAACTCGCTAGCGAAATTGACCAGACGAATAACGCCATAAAACAAGCCGTCGGCACCAAGCCCAACATCATACGTCCACCATACGGCGCGTTTAATCGGACGGTTTTGGAACAATTCCGTCAGCGCGGAATGTCGGCAGTTGTTTGGTCTGTCGATACGCGCGACTGGGCTGATCGTAATAGCGAAATCGTCTGTTCAAGGGCTGTCGCTGGCGCTCGCAACGGAGCTGTGATTTTAATGCACGATATTCATCCGACATCCGTGAATGCTGTTCCTTGCATCCTTAACTCACTCAAACAACAAGGCTATTCATTCGTAACGGTACAAAATTTAATCGGCGATATGACACCGGGCGCCGTTTATCCGTAAACTTAATCAATCTCAAATATCTTATATTTTGAAGTTGCACCGCGCACTAATTTAACTTTGGACGGCGCAACCTTAAAATGTTTTGCCAATAATTTAATAGCCGCCGCGTTGGCTCGACCTTCAATTGCTGGAGTTTTGACATAAACCGTCAATGTATCGTCGTCATTTTTCACAACTTCCTCACGATGACGAGAGTTTGGTTTAATGTGTACGGAGATTTTCATAAAACTTTAAAAATCTATCACTTCCAATTCCCGCGGCAAGACTTCTCTCGCTTCCGCCGTTCCCGCAACTAATTGATAATCCTGAAGTTTCAGCGGTAAACCATTTTCGATAAATTGATAATTGACCTGATGTTTATCGTTAAAATAATTAAGCAATTCCGCATTCAAGAAATGATCACGCGGCGCACTTACCGAGCCATCTTTATTAAAAACCAAAGCTATTGATATACCAGAGGTCGTCCCATTCTCATCCTTGGCATAATTCGCAGTCACTAAATGAACTGTCGGCTCAAATTCCAAAGCCAATTTACTAGAATTATCCACTTGCTCCTGACCAGGACGCGCTAATTGTCGATTTATTTCATCTACCAAATCGGCAGTGCTCATCTCGCCGTTAGATTCTCGGCAATATTCACAATCGTTCAACGACTTAACATACTCCAACAACAACTGCATTAGTAAAGTTATATGGAGATTGTGCTAATGCAGAACCTAAATAATAGGTTACTTGACTTAAAATAAATCCCCAAACAAAAGTTACGAGGTATTTCATTTCGACACCTTCTTTCAATTTCATTATAGTCAATCATCCTAGTTCATACAAGTAAAATTTCTTAAACTTGCATGAATCAAATTGTTTAAAAAACAACATCACAATATTTGTACAAAATTCTATTCAGCCGTTATAATGAATGAGAAGAAATGATAGAAAGGAATCATTATGACATTTACGATTTTACAAGTTACTAGTGGCTATAGCTTACTGAGAAGTACCATTGATTTATATAAATATGTAATGACTGCTAAGGAATTAGGATATCAAAAATTAGCCTTAACAGATGAAGGTGTCTTACATGGCGCAATTGAATTTTATAATTTATGTCGTAATCAAAATATTGAACCTATTATTGGCTGTTTATTCCAATATAAGCAATGGAGAAATGCAGAAGCTTTTTCGTCAATGATTGTTTACGCAAAGGATGAAATTGGTTATCAATCATTAATCGAATTATCAACTCAATATCAAAAATCAAAACTTGTTTCAAAAGATATGGAAAGAATCATAAAGGAAGTTTCCGAGCATTTACAAATAGTATTCCCTCAAGAAAATAGTGAATGGGCATTGGAATGTTCGAATGGGGAAGTGGCTTTTCAACGTTGGTTATTTGAAGCAGAAGAACGATATTTTTCAAATATTTATTTAGGAATTGAATTAAACCAAGCTTTACCAATTTCTCTAGAACAATTAGAAGAATGGACAAAGGATTTTTCTACAAAACTTCTTCCTTTTGTTAAAACTTTCTATTTAAAAGCTGAGGATGATTTTAGTTATCGAGTATTAAAAGCTATTGGAGATGGGGAAACACTAAGTACGACTCAAGCAGAAGTGAGTGGACAATACTATTTACAAGATGAGAAGGCATTAACTCAACATTGGTCGACTGTATTAGAAGGAAAGTTAGTCCGCCAATTACAAGAATTTGTCGATTCATTAAAATGGGAACTCCCAAAGCACCAATTATTACTCCCAAAATTCCAAACCCCTGAAGGAAAAACGAGTCACGATTACTTACAAGAAATTTGTCAGCAATCTTTAAAAGATAAAGAATTAGTAAAAGACGAGTATGAATCACGCCTAAATTATGAATTATCTATTATTCATCAAATGGGATTTGATGACTATTTCTTGATTGTCGCGGATTTGTTGCGTTATGCCCGTGAACAAGAAATTTATTGCGGAATGGGGCGTGGTTCAGCGGCCGGTTCTTTAGTTGCCTATGTTTTAGGAATTACACAAGTTGACCCTGTTCAACATAATCTCTTCTTCGAACGTTTTTTGAATCCAGAACGTGTGGCCATGCCCGATATTGACATTGACATGCCAGATGACCGCCGTGCTGAATTATTGGCCTATATGAAAAACAGATATGGTTCAGACCATGTCGCACAAATTGTTACTTTTTCAACCTTGGGTAAAAGACAGGCGCTTAGAGATGTTGGTAAAGCTTTTGGAATGACTGAAGCTGAATTATCCAATTTGACTCGGATGCTTGTGCGTCGTTTTGGAACTTTGGCTGATGAATATGAAAATAATCAACGTTTTAAAGCTGAAGTGTTAAAAAATGGAAAATTGAAAAGAATTTATGAAGTTGCAAGACGAATTGAGGGAATGCCCCGTCAGACTTCAACACACGCTTCAGGTGTCGTTCTTTCTGAAGAATCTTTGGTGAATTATGTATCATTAAAACCGTCAGAAGATTTGGCTTTGACGCAATATGAGGCGCCAGATGTTGAAGCAATTGGACTTT
>CALHZJ010000050.1 GCA_938041005.1 uncultured Candidatus Saccharibacteria bacterium
CGCCTACATTCTGGGCTATAAAGAATTTTACGGGCGTAGATTTACCGTATCTCCTTCCGTTTTAATTCCCCGCCCTGAATCCGAAGATCTAATTTCATTGTTCTTAGAACTGACCGCCGGCGAAATTGCCGAAAAAGTTTTAATTGACGTTGGTACAGGGTCTGGCTGTCTGGGAATTACTGCCAAATTAGAAAGAAGCAACTTGTCGGTGATCTTATCCGATATTAGCAAACCAGCCTTAAATATTGCAGAAAAAAATGCGGACGCCTTAAATGCGGACGTCCATATTCAACAGCAATCATTACTTAATGGCCAACTTCGACCCGTTGATTATATATTTGCCAATTTGCCTTACGTTGACAAAAATTGGGATGTGTCGCCAGAACTTCAATACGAGCCAGATATTGCGCTTTTTGCCGAAGACGAAGGGCTGAAATTGATATTGCAATTGATCTCACAAGCACCGCGATGTCTCACCTCAGAAGGTTTATTGTTTATCGAGGCGGACCCTCAGCAGCACAATAGAATAATTGACGAAGCCGTGAAAAATGGTTTTGTAAAAGAGAGAGTTCTCAATTACATCCTAGTCCTACGTTTCACTGGCGATAAAGATTAAATTACTACAGAATTTAAGAACACTAGCATCACTAAGATAATTCCGATTGTAAGAATCACTGGAGCGGATATGTCTGAGAATCGAATAGCTTTGTGTTTGTTGTAAGATTGGTAAGCTTTACTGGCGACGAGTGAAAATAGCAATAGGATTATTGTAACCTGTGAAACGCCGCCAAACAGTGATTTTCCGTAGCTGTAAGTCCAATAGTACGACAGCCAACCTAGCTCAGCAAAGACGAGTCCCCAGATTGCCGAAAGTAAAACCGTCTGTTCTTCGTCATAACTGTGTAGGAAATGGCGAGCAGAACTATAGCCGATCAAGAACATCAGAATAACAACTACAGAAACTGGCCACTCGTATGACACCACCATCAGAGCGGTTACACCGACAAAAATAGCGATCAACGACTGCATAGCAACCTGCCAGCGCTTAGACATCGGCTTAATCACGACTAGCCAAATTGCATATAGTATTGCCAATGCTACGCGGAAATAAAACACTGACGTAGGTAGGTACATCAGACCAACAACACCAATTCCGACAGTTAAGTCAACCAAGTTAGCCTGAATGTTTGCCCACCAAAAACGCGGACGAACGGCAATTATGCGCCATTTACTCAGCACAACAAGCGCTAACGCTGGAAATGGGGTCTGAAACGCTTGAGCAATAACAAGCAATGCAGCCGCCAAGCCAATATTTAAGACATAGTAAACTAATTCGCTCCAAAACGTTCTTCGCTTAACAGTTTTCAGTAACTCCATAACTTACTCTATTATACCAAATTATGAGCCAGTTCCCACAACAACGATAAATTGTGCGTCAACATTCAAATTATACTTCGAGGAATCTGATGAAACCGAGCCGTACAACTCCTTAAATTTATCTTTTGTGGCAGTTTTTTCTTTACCAGCTGGCAATTGATAAACTTGAGTCTTCCCTAGCTTTTCATTACCTGGAACATTGCCGACATGAACAACTTTCATTCCTAATTCTGTCAATTTGTCCGCTTCTTTCTGCGCTGCGCCAGCCACGCCAGAACCATTCAAGACAGCAACCGTGGCTTTTTCCTTAGATAACGGCGTTGCGTAAATCTCAGACTTTATATAAGCGCGAATGTCGTCATAATCATACAATCCCGCAGCTGGCTGGACTATGCTTGCGCCACCCGCCGTGCCAGTAGTCATAAGTACGTTACTTTCCTCTACAAAACTCAATCTGTGAATATCAGATTCTTTTATCTCTGAGCCAAGGTTCATAATTGTACGGATTTCTTTCGTGTCAATGTTTGTGCGCAAGTTTTTGCCCATGGCATCCATCAGAGACATCACCTTACCAAAATCAGTCAGCGTTCCCGTGGAAGTAGCTTTGCTTTTCAGCGCCATCATAACTAACTGCTGGTTTTTCTCTCGGTCAAAGTTGGATTGTTCCAATCCGTAAGTTGGTGCCACCAAACCACGCGCTCGAGAGAACCACATCGCTTTTTCGCCGTCCATTTCGTGCTTGCCGTTAGTTAATTGCATATAGTGACCTGTTGGGCATCGTTCGCGACGTTGCTGATAATTCAACTCCTTCGCTCGGCACATCCAGTCCATGCTTGGATCAAGAATTCCTCGTGGATCACGACTCTGTACGTCAACGGTAACTCCGCCGACCGCATTGACAGCATCACGAATCACCGCAGTATTAATATGCGCCACGTATTGAATATCCATACCGAATATATCGCCGATGAATTTCTTCGTTTTATCCATTCGTTCAGCTTCCGCCTGCGCGCTATCGCCGTTATTCACGCAACCAAAATATTCATTGATTTTACCAGCGTAGCCAGAATTACACGCCATGCCAAATTTTACATACAAGTCACGCGGAATACTAAACATATACGCATCCTTCTTTGTCTGATTGACGCTAAGAATCATCATTGAGTCGGTCAATGTCGCACCTGGATGGTCCGGATCATCATCTGTTGTACCCAAAATCAGCACATTACTTCGACCATAAGCATCCTCTTTCAGTTTCTGCTGCGAAAACAACCCTAAGATTCCGCCGTTATGGAACACCGAGTTCATCGTCTGCCATAATTTTAATAGCAGCCAGCCCGCCACAATTGCAATAATAATTCCGATAATCGCAAGAATAATCCTGGTAATTAACTTTTTCTTACGCTTCTGTTTGCGCTCCTGTCGATGAGAAGGCTTAGTATTTTCATCAATTGCCGCCAACGATTCGCTAATATTCTGCTTTAATTTATTAGCAGAAGTTGGTTGCTGAATACTCCTTGTCGCATTATTCGACACTTGCGGACTATCTTCGTTACTACGAGGACGCCCGAGTGTAGTCGTTTTTTTGCTAGTAATTTCCCCCAACGAAGTTCGCTGTGGTCGCTTGGCGACAAATCCGTCCATCGACTGTTTGCGTGGTTTCATATCTATTGATTATAACACACAAAACGCTTATAATTGAAACAATGGACGCTACTTTTATGGATCGTCATCCGAAATTACAAGATGGCCTGGGAATGGTCATTTTCGTTGTTGGCGTGGTGATCGGCACACTTTTATTGAACACATTTGTATTTCAAACTTTCAATGTTGAAGGCGCCAGTATGGAAACGACGATGTACACTGGCGATCGTCTGATCGTCAATCGACTGCCCGTCACTAGTTCAAAATTGCAGAATAAAAATTATGTCCCAAAGCGCGGACAAGTAATTGTGTTTAAGAATCCGAATTTTAACGCCTCGACAGGCAAAGACGAATATATTGTTAAGCGTGTAATCGCCTTTGCTGGTGAGCGAGTTACTGTGAAAAACGGCACCGTAACTGTTTACAATACGGAAAACCCCGACGGATTTAACCCTGATACCTCAGTCAATAAAAATGAGCCAGGACAGCCTACTTCTGGAGATGTCGATACGACCGTGCCAGAAGGCACAATATTCGTCATGGGCGACCACCGCCAAGGAAGCTACTCCTGCGACTCTCGAAACTGCATGGGACCAATCCCCCTTTATGACATCGTCGGACCAGTTAGTCTACGAATATTCCCGTTCAATAAAATTCGCTCGTTCTAATAAAAATTACTTTTCGAGCAATTCTCTTATTCGTTCAAATTCAAGATTATCCTTAAACTTGATGCTAATCTGACCAGCTCCACGGCCGTTTGTACGGATTTTTACACCTGTTCCAAATCGCTTCGAAAGGCTTTCAATAGCATCTGCATGAGGCATATCTGCTGGGCGGCGTTTGTTCTCGATTGGACTAGCCTTCGCCTGTTTCCATAAAGTAACAACTTGCTCAATCCGTCGCGCTGACCACTCTTCGCGAATAGCCCGCTCCATAATATCTTCCGCAGCGTCATCAGGCAAACCGATTAGAGGCCTTGCCTGCCCTTCATTTAATCGCCCCTCAAACAACGCCTGCTGCACAGACTTCGGCAATTTCAGTAGCCTCAACGTATTACTGACTGCACTTATAGATTTGCCACCCAAACGCTTGCCAATCTCCTCCAGCGTCATATTGAATTGATCGCGCAATTTTTGATAAGCGGTTGCAGTTTCAAGCGCATTCAAATCATGTCGTTGCAAGTTTTCAATCAAAGAAATCTCCAGGCGATTTTGGTCACTCATACTCCTGACAATACACGGCACCTCTGTTAAATTCGCCCTATTCGCCGCACGCCAACGTCGCTCGCCCGCCACGATCAGATATTTATCACCCTTTGGTGTCACAACAATCGGCTGAACTACGCCATGCTCGCGCACCGATTCCGTCAACTCATTCAAAGCATTCTCATCAAAAAAGCGACGCGGCTGATCAGGATCTGGGACGACTTGATCAATAGCGATGTCTCTCAGATGAGAAACTTTCACGTCCTGCTGTGCGGTTGGGTCGAACGTTTCATCAATCAAATTGGTTGGAATTAACGACCCAAAACCTCTACCTAAACCTTTTTTCATCGTTCCACCCTCTCTATAATTTCTTTCGTTAGCACCTTATAAGCCCGAGAACCTTTTGAAAAACGATCATACGCCCCAACTGGCGCACCATGACTAGGAGCTTCAGCCAGGCGAATATTTCGCGGAATGCTATTCTTGAAAATCTTATCCGGAAAATACTTTTTAACCTCAGCATGAACTTGCCCGGATAATGTAGTCCTGGAGTCCATCATCGTCAGTAAAACGCCCAGTAATTCCAGAGGCGGATTAAGCCCCTTCTTTATCAATTTCATACTTTCCAATAGTTGCCCCAATCCTTCCAGAGCGTAAAACTCTGCCTGGACTGGAAGCAATACATAATTAGCGGCAATCATACCGTTGACCGTCAACAAGCTCAAGCTCGGCGGACTGTCAATAATAATATAGTCGTAATCCGTCGCCTTTTGCAAAGCCTCTCGCAAGCGAACAAACCTTCCCTGCGCCTGCGCCAACTCCACTTCCGTATTCGCCAAATGAGGTGTAGCTGGAGCGATTGATAAATTTTTATATTCCGTTGGCAATATAATATTCGCCAGGTCAATTTGTCGCATAATCACCTCTGATATTGTTGCACCCAAATTCTGCTTATCTATTCCAAGTCCACTGGTGGCATTGCCCTGCGGATCAAAATCCACCAACAATGTTTTCTTGCCAGCTTTTGCCAAAAAATATGCTACGTTAATTGACGTCGTTGTTTTGCCGACGCCACCTTTTTGATTTGTCACCGCAATGATTTTTGTCATTCGTTCCCCTTTTTACCTGCCTTAATTATAGCATGAGCAGAACATAAATAACAGACATCAAAAAACCGCTTCCTTTACGAAAGCGGCTCTTAGACTATTTGATTGACGTAATTTCAATCTTTGTGTACTTCTGGCGATGACCAGTTTCTTTGTGGACACGCTTCTTACTCTTGTAGCGGATAACGCGAAGCTTGTCGCCCTTAACTTCCGCTTCTACGACCTTAGCTTTAACGCTAGATCCTTTTACGGTTGGCGTACCGACCTTAATTTTATCACCATCAATCACTAAAAGTGCGTCGAGAGTGAGTTCTTTTGTGCCTTCAGGGAGGAGATCCACCAAGAGGGACTCTTTTTCGCTGACAAGATATTGTTTGCCAGAGATTTTTACGACTGCTTTCATTTCGTTCCTTAATTATTATGAATTAACTCTAATAATTCTATCAAAAACTAGCGATAAAATCAAGTACAGTTAGTAAGCGGCATTTTCGCCATAGCGTTATTCGCCTTCAACCAGCCGCTCGGCGAGCCGCATTCCATATATTCGCCCTTAGCTTCGCCGACAACAATCACGCCGCCGCCATCGATGTACGCATTAATCGCATCCGTTATCTCAAACTCGCCTCTCTTAGGGTTCGCCGGCAAAGTTCGCGCCAACTCGAAAATCTCTTTGTTCAAGACGTAAAAACTTGAATTGCTGAGGTTGCTTGGAGCTTCTTCCAGTTTCGGCTTTTCAATTATTCGCACAAAATTGCCCTGATTGTCAGTTTCAATAATTCCTGTTTGCGGAATAAATTCCTCTTCGACGGGATTTCCTAATAGCCCAGCCGACAATCCACGCGATTCCACCAGCTCCGCCAAATCTGCCGCGTTTGAACCGCCGTCGCCACGCCAAAAGAATTGATCGCCCATAATCACAAAGGCCGACTCGCCCTGTTCGATAAATTCACTCGCCAAACCGACTGGAATGCTTGTGCCGTAACCGCCAGTTCCCGGCTGAGTTAAAAAATGTATTCGGACGTCGCGAAGTGGCGCCACCAGAGGAAGCTTATCCTGTTTGCCCGCTCGACGTAAATAATCGTTCAATTGAATATTCGATCGATAATAGCTCTGCACCTGCGTACTCTGCTCACCAACCACAAAGTAAATATCCTTCACGCCCGCTCGCACGACGTCTTGCACGATATAATCAATCACTGGACGAGTACCGACCGGCAGCATACACTTTTCGATAGATTTGGTAATCGGCAACATTCGCGTGCCCCAGCCCGCAACCGGAATAATAGCTTTAGTAATCATAGCACCTCCTACATTTTCAGCTCTTTGTGAGCCCTTCTTAAAATCTCCAACATTTCTGCATAGCGTTTTTCATCAGAAGAAACCCGAGCATATAAAATAACTATATTGTCCATCACTTCAATATTAGCTTTTATATCCTGGTCATACAGCCACGCCATAAAACTCGGATTTAATAGCTCAAAGCTCGCCGCCCGATCTTCGTTTGTGGCAAAAATGGTATAGCGTTTATTAAAATCACCCCACTCCATTTTAATTTTCTTGTAGCCAATTGGCGATATTATCCGCTTCCTAAAAATGCTATTATCATCCCTGTCGACCAAAATTCCACCGTAAGATTTGGGTAGCATAATCTGACCGATAAGATAGTTAACCTCATCTTTATTTTTACCCTCGTCCGTAAATCCATTGCCATTTTTAAGCACACAAGTATAAAGCTGAACAAGAATGCCACCATCCCAAATACCAATAACGTGGTTATTTACGTCAGCAGAGTTAAAATAGCGCGGCAAAAATAAGTTACCACCCTTCGGAAGAAGTAGCCTACCCCAATCCAAGCTAAAATACATGCCGTTGTCTTCGGCAAACTTATTGAGTGAGCCAATCAACGTACCCATATCCTCGGTCGGCTGATTTATACCGTCCAATTTCCATTCATTGCCTTCACGAACAAAGTTCCACTTCTCTGCAAATTCTTCGTTAGTGCTTCGGATTTTCTTACCTGTAGCAACCTCCTCTAGCCTATCATCTGCTTCCGCTAAAAATGCCACACTCACACTATCGCTTTGATTATTGGCATCGTCATGTGCGTCAGCAAAAATAGCCTCATTTATCCGCACGTTATCGACGATATTCCTACGACCCATTTGACGCAAAGCCTGCATCACTAGTCCAATGTGATTTGAATATCTCTGCGTCGTGTACCTACGAATTGACTCATAATCTAAGTTACTCCAATCATACTGAAACCTCTCGAAAACTTGCTTGGCATAATTAGTAATGCTATCTGGCTGCCATAACGAATCAGCGGAGGAAGCTTGGCGAACTGTATTCGTAGCCGCCTCACTATTTTGGCAAAATAATTTGAGCTTATCAACAAATACAGAGATAGCAGCCCCCACGAAAGTAGAAATAACTGCACATATGAACCACATTAAATCAGCTAAATACAGTAAGCTAAAAACTATTCCAACAGCAACGCCCACCAAGAAGCCTGCTATTTTTGATCTAGTCTTCCTTTTTACAAAGCCTGCCACGCCACCCGATACAGCTGCGGGTAGTATCAAAATTAAGGATCCCCCAGAAGAGCCCGACCCACCTCCGCCAGCTCGAGCAAAAAACATTAAAGACTCAATTAACATGAGCTAATTATACACTATTATCTGTCAAAATCGCCATCCGCACGAGACCAAAACTTGCGAATATCTTCTATATCGTCGGCATCCAGACGAATTGCCTGCGGCTCCCGCTGTTCTTTAATAATTTCTTCAGCAAGTCCATCCGCCAGCGGATCAATTGGCGAAAACCCTACTTTACTACCAAATAATTTATTGAATAAATTTTGCATAACTTTTTTATTTTTATCAATTAATAATTATATATTAGCATAAGTACAATTAAAAGTCAATAGAATATCCTCCCCGTGAAGAGGAGGATATTTTTTACTGAAATTCTTATGAGAATCTACAAAATTACGATCGCTTAATAATTGCAGCACCGCCAGCAGTAATTGCCGTAATAGCAGCGGCAATAACTGAGTATACACTCACGCCAGTTTCAGCCAAAGTCTCAGTAGGCTTAGCTTCTTTGCGTGGAGAAGCTGGAACTGAGGTTGATTCTACTAGGACTGGAGTAGCTGTTACATTAACATTTTCTGATTCAGCTGGAGTTTCAGGATTTACTGGGTTTTCTGGAGTAACTGGAGTAGCTGGATTTGGAGCAACAGGAGCTTCCGGCAAACTTTCTGGGTTTTTCAATGTTGCCGACGTCTGGCTCAACTTCACAGCCTTTGTCAGATTGCCACCAACAGTCAATGCGACAGTTTGGCGCAATGAGTTGTCGTAATTACCTTCTTTGTCGAACCAGTATGTGTCAATTGAAATAGGAGTGCCATATGGGATTGGACTGGGAGAACTTGGGTAATACTTCTTCACCAAATCCTCAATTGACAACTCACTGCCCTGCATCAATTCTTGACGAATAGCACTTCTTAATTGAATCTTATTCGCGCTGCTAGTTATTACAAATCGATAATGGTCGTTCGCGGTACCTTCAAATTTAATTGTATTTTTCTCACCTTTATATTGAGCGGTGGAGATTGTTATTTTTGGTGCAGTGGGTGGAGTGGTCTCCAGCGCAGACGCGGTTACGTTGCCGAATATTACGCCAACAGTAGCCAACGCAGCGATAGCTCCAACCTTAATTAAGTTAGTCATAGCTTATCCTTTCAAATTATTATGCTATGAACTTGTTATACTAGCTGCCCTTGACTTTTGCAAGCATAGACGTTATAACTTGGTTTTTTAAGATTTTTTCAGGGAAATTTCTACCAATTTACCCTCGATTTTGGCGTCATATTTTTCCGACTCATCGACTGCAGAATTTAATTCCACGGCAAGGGTTTCAGATTTAATGATATCAGCGAAAGCGTCGATAGCTTGAGATATTTCAGAATCGTCACTGGAAATACTCAATATAATTCGATCATCTATCTGCAGACCAGCCTGTTTGCGTACGCTTTGGACGTGGCGAACGATTTCACGCATCAAACCTTCGCGCTTTAGTTCAGGAGTGATTGTTAAATCATAAACAACACTCGGTTGCGCCGACTCAGACTCTGAACCTGTAACAATTTCAACTGATTTCACGTTCAATTCATCTTTAGCGATATCAATCAAGAACTGCGCAACTTCCGCCGACGTATCCTGAGAAATAGTGTTAATAAGCTTCACAGACGCCAACGGCTGACGCACTTTAATTCCCTCTGATGCGCGCTTCGACAA
>CALHZJ010000051.1 GCA_938041005.1 uncultured Candidatus Saccharibacteria bacterium
AATTACGGGTCCATGAGTGCAGACCAAATTCAGTCATTTTTAAATAGTAAAGTTCCCCAATGTGATACAAATGGTACCAAACCAGCCAGTGAGTTTGGAAGACCTGATATAACTCGC
This sequence comes from uncultured Candidatus Saccharibacteria bacterium, assembly GCA_938041005.1. GTDB lineage: Bacteria > Patescibacteriota > Saccharimonadia > Saccharimonadales > Saccharimonadaceae > Nanosynbacter. The sequence goes on from CALHZJ010000051.1 coordinate 118, forward strand.
GCTCAGTATGCCGCATCGAAAGGGTGGCACAGCCCTCCATATACCTGTCTCCGTGATTATAAGACAAAAGATGGAAGAAGCGCTGCTCAATTAATCTTTGATATCTCTCAAAAATATCATGTAAACCCACAGCTTTTAATAGTTTTGCTCCAAAAAGAGCAAGCCCTAGTTACTGACACGTGGCCAACTCGTGGGCAGTTCAAAAGCGCAACTGGCTATGGATGTCCAGACACCGCCGCGTGTGATAGTAAATATTTTGGTCTAGAAAACCAGCTAGAATGGGCAGCGAAACACTTTCACTACATAATAACACGTAATCCTAATTGGTTTTCACCATATACAACAGGCGTAAATTTCGTTCAATGGAGTCCAAATGCTGCTTGCGGAGGATCTAATGTAAATATTCAGAATTGGACAACCGCCGCTCTTTATAGTTATACACCATATCAACCAAATGCTGCTGCTATGTCATCTGGGTATGGCGTAGGTGATGGGTGTAGCGCCTATGGTAATCGTAACTTTTATAATTACTTTACAGACTGGTTTGGAGATACTAGATCAAGCAGTTCATTCTCTTGTAAAAACGGACAGAATATACCTAACGTAGAAACTGGCGCTAGAATTATACCAACTAGGATAAATGGAAATAATGACACCTTAACTATATCCGTCCCTAATAATACTGGCAGTAAATGTGCCGAAATGCACACATGGGCCAATAGTAACTTACAGGCATGGTCTCAGCATACAGCGACAAACTCATACACCTTTAATCAGCAGTATAGCAAGGTTATATCAAGGAAAGTCAATAGCAAAAATACTGTATTAACAAAGGTCGACTATAACGGAACCGCAAGTGGTAGAGTAGAGTTTCATACGTGGACTCAAGATGGATTGCGTTGGCTAGCTCACACTGCAACATCTGCCGGACCTATTGATCCGCTATTTTCTGAAGTTATAACAGCAGATACCGATGGCGATGGTAATGACGAATATTATCTGATTAATTATGAGCAGACTAATTCTGGCATGATTGAAGTGCATGGTTGGAATAATAATGGAACTAGTTGGTTTAGACACACAGCAACAAGCCACCCTTCAGCTAGTATGAACACAGGAAGAGTTATTGCGGCAGATCTTGATGGAGATAAAAAAGATGAATTCATATATGTTAAATACGACAATACTACAAGCGGTCTTATCGAATTTCACGTGTGGGACTCTTCATTAAAAAACTGGGTACGTCACACCGCAAGTAATTACCCAGAATCTGGCTATGTAATAGGGTCGAATGACATAGTAGCAGCCGACTTGCAAGGAAGAGGAAAAGACACCATCTATTATGTCAAATACAGAGGCACAACCAATAACACTGTCGAAGTACATGGATGGGGCGACGGTCAACAATCATGGGCTAGCCACATATCTACATCATCAGGAATATACTAAGTATAATAGCTCGTATATCTTTACATCGTAAATAATATAAATAACCGCGGCAGTACAACTTACTATCGCGGTTATTTATAATTAATAGTTAACGTTATTCGGGCAACCTATAACCCGGACCAAATTGCTCAAAATTATCATTATAGAATGGATCCCTCTTCAAGTATTCACCCCATCTCTTACGCATCTCTTTTTGGGCGCTCTCTAGTTCGCTAGTATCTCTCTCGCTCGTGTTTATACGACCAACACTCTTAGACTCATAATGGAATAACTCCGCGTATGGAGTGTAGACATTATAATAGCCTTCTTTGCGTAATTTAAGGTTAAGATCTACATCGTTATACGTTATACGAAGTTTATTATCAAACCCGCCCACCTTGTTGAACTTATCACGATTAATCATACAACAAGCACCAGTTACTGCCGATACGTTACGAATATTGGCGGTATAAATATACGTAAATATATCCGTACGCTCATCCTGACCATAAAACGGATGGAATGCGATATCTCTTTCAGATAAGACTATTCCAGCATGCTGTATTGTCTTATCTTCAAATATAAGCTTAGGTCCAACCATCCCTATTTCTGGACGCTGAGCATGCTCAAGCAATGACTGGATCCAGTCGTGGGTAATAACCTCCGTGTCATTATTAAGGAATAGCAGATATTCTCCACTAGAATTATTTGCACCATAGTTACATGCATCTGAAAAATTGAATTTCTTCTTGTACTTAATAACACGCACATTGTCATTATTATCTATTAATTTTTCATAAAAATCATTTACTCGAGAATCTGTAGATCCCGTATCTACAATTATTATTTCAAAATATGGATACGAAGTATTTTCAATAATTGAATCTATGCATTTTTTTATATATCTAAAATTATCCTTGGTTGGTATGATAATTGACACGAACGGATTTGTCGGGATTACATATTTTTTACGCCAAAATCCTAACGCAACATGAGAATCTATATAAGCATTTTCTCTTCTTTGTCTCACACTACTACGAAGGACATTCTTTTGATTTATATAAGCATACGGTTTACTATCAGCATTCATAGCAGTAGACGTCTCAGATTTACGCCAATGATATAAAATTTTCGGAATATGATAAATATTATTAGTTTTAGCAGAAATCTTCAAAAATAAATCCCAATCTTGCGCGCCATGTGTTCCGACAGTGAATCCATTAACACTTCTAATCATACCTGCCTTTATGGTAGCAAAATGCGTTACCATGTTGCATGAATTCATAAAATCAGGACTCCAGTCAGGTTTAAAAAATGGTTCTATATGAATACCATCACTATCGATCTTGTCTTCATCTGTATAAATAAGATCTACGTCAGGATTTTTATTTATAACATCAACCACTTCAAACAAGGCGTTGGAAGGTAAAATGTCATCATGATCGAGTAATGATATATAGTCACCCTTAGCCATTGAAAGAGCTGTATTAGATGACTTTGATATATGACCATTTTCTTTACGAAATGTAGCCTTAATATTATTATACTTTTCTACATATTCATTTATAACACTCTTTGTTTGATCGCTAGTAGAATTATCATCAGAAATACACAACTCCCAGTTGTCGTAACTCTGAGATAGAACAGAATCAATACAGCTACGCAGATATACTGGATTTGTATTATATGTCGGCAACAAAATACTAATCAATGGACGCTGCTTAAACTCCTTGGAGTATTTTCTTTGCAGTTCAAGTTGCCCATCGGTGACTTTATGCTTATCAAACCATTTAATATAATCTTCATATCGTTTCTTATTAATAGATCTACGATCGCGAAACAACTTTACTTGTTCACTGCCGTACGACGGATGTAATGTTGCTCTAACAACAAATTTAGCACTCTTTATAATCTTATTTTTCATCTGATTTTATCCCCTCTTCTTTACACTCCACTTTCCCATTATTCTCATTGGACCATCACGAAAATCATCCTTACCTGTAATAATAAACGAAAATGTTCGTGGCAAATGTTTAATTATACCATCATCAGCCCTGCGGTGTAATGACATATGAATATCATATTTGCCAGGATTAAAGCCATCCAAACTCTGGTTGAAATTAATCCTCCTATTGTTTTGTATGAAGTCACCAGGAGTGTCTCTACAGTTGCGATCAGCAAATACAAACCCTCCGTATACAAAGGATATATTCACAAAAACATCTTCAGTAATACCATCCACGGTCACACCAATATCAATCGAGTCTTCTTGCGTAAAATTTTTTTTACTAGGTATATCAACAGACATGCTAACTGAATCGTCATGAGACTCTTCTTCTACACTAGTAACCGCATCCATATTAACCTCCGTATATATATCGGCAATTTCCTGAGGTGATCCAATATGTTTTATCGTTCCATTTTCTATATACATGGCTCTCGAGCAAAATCTGCGTACAGCATTCATATCATGCGTCACAAAAACCACAGTCTGATTACTACGTTTAACTTTTTCAAAATAATCAAAACACTTCTGCTGGAAAGCCGCGTCCCCGACAGCCAACACTTCATCAAGCATTAAAATATCGCCACGAGCTTTAATAGCCACAGAGAAAGCTAATCTAACCTGCATCCCTGATGAGTAATTCTTAAGCTTCTCTTCCATAAAATCTGCCAACTCAGAGAATTCAACAATATCATCATACATCAGCTCCATCTCTTTATGACTAAATCCCAGTAAAGCTCCATTTAAAAATACATTTTCTCTACCTGTTAATTCTGGATTAAAACCAACACCCAGCTCGATGAACGGGACAAGAGATCCATTTACTCGTACCGAGCCCTTCGTCGGAGAATAGATTTGAGCTATAGATTTCAACAGAGTACTCTTACCTGAACCATTTTTACCCACTATTCCAAAAAATTCACCTTTTTTAATATCAAAAGATATATTTTTTAATGGCGTAAATTCCCTGTAGCCTTTTTTGCCTTTAATATAATTAATAGTCTTCTGTTTAATCCCGTTGCTAGACTCTGTTGGTATCTTAAAAGTCTTAGTAAGAGAGTTAACTTCTATAGCTACATCCTTCATATATCCTAAATCTCCTCAGCAAATGTCTTTGACTGCTTCTTAAAATACCAAACCGCAAACAGAACTACTATAGCTATAGCTAAAAACGGTACAGACATCATTAGCGGGCTTAATCTATTCCACATAATCATCGTATCTTTAGTTATAAGCACATATCTACTATCTTGAATAATTTGTGCAACAGGATTAAGAAATAACAGATCAACAGCAAAATTACTCTTCTGTGAAACCATCTGCATTGGATAAATGACAGGGGTGGCGTAAAATGCAGCCTGAGTAAATACCTCCCATAGATATCCAGTATCTCGCGACTTAACATTAAGAGCGGACAAGAAAAAAGCCACCCCTAAAGCAAATATATACAGTTCAATTATTAGCGGTACGATTAATAGCGACATCCAGGATAATTGAACTCCATTTACTAATACAAATAAAAGCACCACTATCATATTAAATAGCAAATTTATCAATGATGATACAGTGCCAGAAATTACAACAATATACTTAGGAAAATTAATCTTTCTAAGTAGGTCACCTCGACCTACTATAGAGTTTAGTCCTTGATTAGTTGCTTCTACGAAGAAGTTCCATAAAATTATCCCCAGCAATAAATACACTGGAAAATGTTCTATATTCCTTCCTACTCCTAAAAATTTATCAAAAACTACATACAATATCGAAAATAGAAAAAGCGGCTTAAGAACACTCCATACATATCCGAGAGCAGAGCCCTGATATCTCAATTTAAAATCCGTAATAACTAATTCTCTTAAGAGAATCCTGTTTTTCCTATTAAAAACTTCTAGCCACTTCATAATACACACCACCTATTATACAATACAAAAAGAACATTATGAATAGACTTGCAATTATAGTTCTTAATTGGAACGGATCCGACGACGCCATAGAGTGTGTTGATTCATTAATAAAACAAACCTTAAAACCTACTATTGTTATAGTAGATAATAATAGTAGCGACAATTCTGTTGCCGTATTTGAAGAATATATATCGTCGCATAAAAAAGAAAAGATTATTTTGCTCAAAAACTCAGACAATCTAGGATTCGCGGGAGGAATTAATACAGGATTAATCTACGCCCTAAAAAACGACTTTGAATATATTGGAGTACTTAATCCGGATGCGATAGCTGATAAAAACTGGTGCGAAGCTCTCATTTATCAATTATCAAAATACCCACAATGCGGAATTGCTACTGGAATCTTACAAAGACGTAATAGTAAAACTCTTGACACAACTGGAGATTTTTACACAACGTGGGGACTTCCTGGACCAAGAAACCGTGATGAGCCCATAAAAAATGCGCCAACTAAGGCTGGAGAAGTATTTGGTGCGACTGGCGGCGGAGCTATTTATCGTGCAAAAATCTTTGATGATATAGATATGTTTGATGAAGATTTCTTCATGTATTATGAGGATGTCGATTTAAGTTTTCGGGCGCAATTAGCCGGCTGGAAAGTTCGCTTCACGCCCAAGGCTATCGCTTATCATAAAGTTGGCGCTAGTAGTAAAAAAGTTCCCGGATTAGCTGTTTATAATACTTTCAAAAACTTACCATTAGTCTTCATTAAAAATGTTCCAGGTAAATTATTCTGGCATATTGGCATACGATTTTTACTGACATATTGGTTGATTTTTGCCAGCGCAATTCGTCACGGCAACGGTTGGCCCGCATTCAAGGGTGCTTTAGTATCAATTATTCACAAACCAGCAGCTTATAAAAAACGTCTTCATATCCAAAAAAATCGTAAGGTTTCCGTCGACTATATTCGTAATATTGTTCACGATGGACCGCTACCAAATCAAACTGGTTTATTGAAATTTAAGAATTTTTTCAGAATAAAATAATATATTTATACTATGAAAATCATCACCCTTCTCATCCCTGTCTACAATGAAGAATCCGTTTTACCGCAATTATTTAAGCGCTTGGACGAGTTTACAAAAAACACACCCAATTATCAATTCGAATTTCTCTTCATAAACGACGGCAGCACCGATAAATCCTTTTCAATCATAGCCGAGC
>CALHZJ010000052.1 GCA_938041005.1 uncultured Candidatus Saccharibacteria bacterium
CTCTATCGGACACGAATATCCTTCTTGCGCTGATCTTATTAAAAGTTTTTCGTCAATCGCAGGGAATGATTCATTAAAAAAAGAAATGGTTAAGTGTAATCGTAGCGATTGGGCTGGCGGTAGTAATGGCGAATTGTTGTACGAGGCGGCAAACATAGACGATGGAGATTGCACGAAGCCGAGTTCTGGCCCTATAACTGACGTGGCGGCGGTAACTTGTGTGAAATATAACATTATATATAAGGAATTTTCGACGGGGTCGGAAAAAAGGGTGAATAGTATATGGCGCGACTAGTGGGAAAAAGCGATGGATTTACTATTGTCGAAGTTGCAGTTACTTTGGTTGTTATTGGTATTTTTCTGATTGTTATTTTAAGCATGCAAGCACAAGTCAGTCAAATATCAGTCATGAATGCTCAGCACAACAAGGCAAGTCTTCTGGCGTATAATAATATGCGTCGTTACGCGAATGATTCCACTCCGTCGTGGTTTAAGTGCAATACAGCGTCGTCGAATACTAGGTATGAAGTTACGAGAACTATTGGTAGTGTCGATGGGCTGCCTGGGGTGGTCAGTCAACAAGTATATGCATCAGCGCCATACGGATGTAAGAATGGAACAATTAGCTTGGGGATGCCGATTAAAGTGGAGTCTATCGTAGAATATGGATTGCCAAGCTCTGGCGTGGGTAGTGGAAAGAAGGTGGTACATGCGACATATGTGGCGTTCTAGTGAGAGTGGTTTTACTGTAGTAGAACTAGCCCTGGTGATGGTCATTGTCGCAATGGTCGTCGGCGTATTTAGTCAGATGTTAATTTCTGCAAACCAAAGTGCGTCTATCAGCAAGGCAAAGGTTGAGATTAGCCGAAATATGCACAATTCCATGGATGCAATTGAAACTGACGTTCGTCAAGCTTCGCGCTTTAAGGTGAGTAGTTATGATGGAGAGGATACGTTTGCTACCGATAAAAATTTCCCTAGTGCGACACCTAGAGAATGGAGATATAGAAGTAATCCGTATTCAAGTAGCGCCATTACTGATCCCGAAAAGAACTCACTTATATTGCTCCAATATGCTACAAATATGGGACGAGGCGCTGATTCTAGGGAGATTGTATATCTAAGAACTCCAAAGTTTGACTGTAATGCGAATAAGACTCAGCAGCCGAAGTATAAAAAAATAGTCATATATTTTTTGAAGAATGGAGAATTGCATCGACGGACTATTTATAATGATTTAGTTGATTTCTCCAGTTATCCTCCAGCGCCATATTCAGGGTCTGCCGCGGGTTACTTTTGTATGAATGTTACGGATGCTGATAAGTTTAAAGACCGAGCCATGAAGCTTCGTGAAGATTCGATTTTAGCGACTGGAGTTTCGGAATTTAAGATTAATTACTATGATGGAAAAACGCTGATAAGCAAAAATAGTGACGCTCCAGATAGCGATAAGAAAGCTCTTGATGGCGCGGATAGTGTAGAAATTACTCTGACAATTCAATCACCTAGCAAGCAAGTTTCTGATT
>CALHZJ010000053.1 GCA_938041005.1 uncultured Candidatus Saccharibacteria bacterium
TGAGTAAGAAAGACGATAAAAAACTAATTGTTAATATGATTTCTGAGAGCGAATTCACCGTTCAGGGTCACGGTGTGCATACGGCTTATAAGGAGATTACGGACGCGCTGCGCAAGAGGAAGGATATTGATATTGAAGTGAATTCTGATCGTCCTGCTGACATTGTTCATATTCAGACTATGGGTTTGTATTCGTTTCGGCATTTGATGAAAAAAGGTGGCAAAAAAGTTGTTTCTGCTCACATTGTGCCGGATAGTTTTATCGGTTCGATTAAAGGTGCGAAATATTGGAAGCCTTTGGGTCGAGCGTGGCTGAAATTCTTTTACAAAAAGGCTGATTTGGTTTTGGCTTGCTCTGGTATGGTTGCTGATGAGTTGATAAATGATATGCACGTGCCAAAGACAAAAGTTCTTTACAATACGATAAATATGTCGAGGTACAAACATTCTGCTGCGGAGAAAAAGTCGGCTCGGAAGAAACTTGGCTTGAAAGATGATGATTTTGTGGTTATGGGAAATGGTCAAGTCCAGCCGCGAAAACGTTTGGATATTTTAATAAAAGCTGCCAAAGAAATGCCAGATGTAAAGTTTTTCTGGGTGGGAGGAATTCCGTTTAAGAATTTGGGCGCAGATTATAACGCCATGCAAAATATGATAAAAAATGCGCCGAATAATCTCACTGTAACTGGTGTGATACCTCTGGAAAATGTTCGTGACTATTATGTCGCTGCCGACGTTTTTGTTCTGCCAGCTATGCAGGAAAATCATCCTATGTGCGTCTTGGAGGCGGCTGGCGCTGGCTTGCCGATCATTCTGCGCGACATTCCGCAATATAACGACACATTTAAGGGCGACGCTGTTATGGCAAAAACGGACGATGAGTTCTTGGAGTTGATCAGTAAATTGCGCAAAGATAAGAAAGCTTATAAGAAAGCGCAACTTGGTGCTGAGAAAATTGCTGAACGTTTTGATAGCAGTGCTGGCGCCGAGCGATTGGTCGAATTTTATCGATCGCTGATATAAATGGTATAATGAGGACATTATGAGGATAGGACTTTTTACGGACAGCTACAGACCGTCCATTAACGGTATCG
>CALHZJ010000054.1 GCA_938041005.1 uncultured Candidatus Saccharibacteria bacterium
ACGATAAGATGTCGGCAGATGTCATAAAGTTTGATAATAATTTAGGTTTGGCTCAAAATAACGGGTCGGTCGTGTTGTCGCGTTCGGACGGGTCGGTCGCAGATACTGTCGGCTGGGGAAATAATTCAAAGTCTGCGGGCTCGCCAATTAAAGGCGGTGTGAAAATTGTTTGGCGCTGTTTTATTGATGAAAATATTATTGATTCGAAATTTTTGTCAGGTAAAAATCTTAACAATCAGGAAGTTGAGCCGTATTCACGACCAAATTGTAAGAGTCCAGAGCCTAAACCTGAACCTTCAAAGGAGTTGAATAAATGTGAAGGTCTGAAACTAAGTGAAATTGCGTCGAACGTTGATGAACAATTCATTGAGATTGTCAATTCTGGCGAAAAAACCGTCATTACGACGGGCTGTAAATTGACGGTTGGCGATTCTGGCGTTCGTGAAAATATTGGTGACATCGAATTAAATCCTGGTGAATTTTTAACGATCAAAATAAAAAATACGAAGCTGAAATTGCCAAAAACAAAAGGAAAAGTTTATTTACTAGACGAGGCTGGCTCGCAAATTGATTCCGCTGAATATGAGAAGTTATCGAAAAGCTCTTCGTGGAGTTTGATTGATGATGAGTGGATGCAAACGTTTATGATAACTGAAAATTCTGAGAATATCTTTAAGGAATATCCAGACTGTCAGAATGGTTACGAGCGAAATGCGCTGGGCAGATGTGTGAAAGTTGCCATCCCGCCCGTTGAAAGCCCTTGTCCTGTTGATCAATATCGTCATCCGGAAACTCGCCGTTGTCGAAAAATTGAAGCGGCAAAAACTATTACGCCCTGTAAAGATGGCTATTATCGTAGTGAAGAAACTGGCAGATGTCGATCTATCGCATCGGCTGCGGCAAAAACTTTGAAGCCTTGCCCAGAAGGTCAGTTTCGCAATTCATCTACGGGTCGATGTAAGAAGATTGCTTCCACTGATGATATAGCAAAAGAATGCCCAGAAGGATTTGAGCGTAATCCGCAAACTAAGCGTTGCCGAAAGATAAAATCTGCGAATATACCAACTGTTGGTTCGGCGGCCACTGAAGTTAAGCAGGTCGCTGGTGCTACTTGGGGCTGGTGGGTATTTGGTGGCGTGAGCTTACTGGCCGTCGGTTACGGCGTATGGCAAT
>CALHZJ010000055.1 GCA_938041005.1 uncultured Candidatus Saccharibacteria bacterium
GCCGCATTCACAGCCGGCGGTGCTTTTGGTGGCAAATATTTTGTCGACCTTGCCAGTAGCCTGCAGATGACACAGCGGCAGATTGGCGTTTTGACCGGCAGCGTTGGCGAAGCAAACAAGGTATTCGGCCAGCTGTACAATTATACGCTCGGCAAGCCGATTGCATTCCCAGACGCTTCCAAAGCGGCCAAAACGCTGCTAGGATACGGCCGAACTACGCAAACCGTTGTCAAGGATATGGACACGTTGTCCCGCATGTCTATTGTCAACGGTGCAGACCTGCAAGCCCTAGCGTTAGTATTCGGCCAGGTGACCAGCCGCGGCGCGTTATTTGGCCAGGACGCGCTCCAGCTGATCAACAACAATATTCCACTAACGACAATCCTCGCTCGGCACTTCGGCATATCGATGCAGGAAGCAAGCGAGAAAATCAACGGCGGCAAAGTTAAGGCTGAAGAGTTCGTCAAGGCAATGGAGAACTACGCGGCCAGCCTTGACATCGGCCAGATGACCGACACATTCCAAAACCGCATGATAAGTTTGAGCGGTACGATACGAAGCGTCGGCTTGGAAATCTTGGGAATCAAGATTGACCCGATAAAGGGTATGGTGATTGAAGCCGGTGGGCTGTTTGACCAGATGAGCAACCGCGTCACCGAGACCACGAAACTCATCAAAGAGCATCGCGAGGAGATCGTCAAGGTGGTGACGTTTATCTTGCAGAACGCAGTCCCAGCACTCAAGGTGCTAATCGGCATGTACGTCGCCGCCAAAGCGGCCGCCCTCGGCTTTAAGACTGCGGTGGCAGTGAGCGATATCAGCAAGGGCTGGAAAGATGTCACGAAAGAGGGAGCGTCGGCTTGGACATTCGTCGGCGCAGCTGCAAAGACTGCCGTCAAGGGCATAACCGGCGCGCTTGGCGTGCTGGGAACAGTCGGCAAGGTGGTATTTTCAGGCCTGAGCAGCGGAGCGGCCGGACTTGGAGCGGCCATCAGCTCGATACCGATCGTCGGCTGGATAGCCATCATCATCACCGCAGTAGTTGGCTTTGTCGCTTGGCTTTACGCCACGAACGA
>CALHZJ010000056.1 GCA_938041005.1 uncultured Candidatus Saccharibacteria bacterium
CTCTAATTTGGCAGTAATCCCCAGACAGCCAGATCCTGTGCCAACGTCAATTAAAACTTTTTCGGCAATTTCGCTGGCGGTCAGTTCTAAGAATAATGAAATTAAATCTTCGGATTCAGGACGGGGAATTAAAACAGAGGGAGATACAGTAAATTTACGCCCGTAAAATTCTTTATAGCCCAGAATATAAGCGATTGGTACGCGGTCTAATCTTAGGTCTAGTCTGGCGTTTGCGATGTCAAATCTTCTGGGGTCAATTTCTTCGTCCAGATGAGCGTGTAGGTAAGTGCGGTTTTTTCGTAAAGTGTTGGCTAATATCAATTCAGCGTCTAATCTGGCGGACGGGATGTTTGCCGTTTTTAAGGATTTTGTGGCAATTTTTAGCCATTCAGAGATAATCATGTGGCTAATTATAACATATATCTATGGAATGTAAAAAGTAAAACGCTTGCAAAAACTGAGAAAAATGGTAAAAAGTATTGATAAATCAAGAGAGAGAGAGTATTATAGGCTTCATATCATTAGCGAAAGAGATGAATATATAATGGAATTGCCAAATAATACGCATAGTAGTGAAGCCGCAAAACAAATGGAGTTTGCAGAAGGATTTAATCTTGAACTGACGACCGAAGAAAAGTTGCGGGCGGCAAAGGAATTTGATGATCTGGTTCAGCTGACATTGCTTAGATTCGCGGGAGACGCGGAAACTTACAATCATACTTTATCAATGGATCGAGTAGAATCGCAAGTTTTATTAGAAATTCCTCAAAAAGACGGATCTTATATATGGGTCAGGGTGGAGTCCGCTCTGCTTGATAATGGAGATAAAGAACGATCCATATCAATTACGGAGTTGGATGAGGGAAGTAAAGAGACGCATGATTATTATATAGAAGATGATCAGGTTTTGAGGTACGATGACAATATTGCTAAGCGGTCGAGAGAGTTAAAGAGAGTACTGCGCTCCGAAGTTATCATCATAATGCGTATGGTTGATAGGTGTAACGATGAAATAGAGAATGATAAATTAGAGCAACAAATGGGGCTGAATTGTCAACCAGTCGGTGTGGACGAAATAAATAAGCTGGCAGAATTATTGGAGTCTGCTGAGCCGCGTAAGCCGTACTAGTTACTAGCATTCTGAGCTTTCAGCTCACGCTCATATCTCTGTAGATTTTCAATCAAATCGTCGATATCCCCGTTCATTGCAGCGGGGATATTGCTGCGGCTGTAGTGAATGCGGTGGTCGGTGATTCGGTCTTGCGGGAAGTTGTACGTTCGGATTTTTTCCGAGCGGTCGCCAGTTCCAACCAACGAGCGTCGCTCGGCGCTTAATTTGGCGTTTTCCTCGTCAATTTTCATCTGTAATAAGCGCGAACGAAGCACGCTCATGGCTTTTTCGCGGTTTTTAATTTGCGACTTTTCATCCTGGTTTGTGACGATCATTCCAGTCGGCAAGTGGGTGATTCGCACTGCTGAATCTGTCGTGTTCACACTTTGACCACCGTGTCCGCTGGAGCGATAAATATCAACTCGCAAATCGTTTGGATTTATCTCAATGTCGGCTTCTTCGGCTTCTGGTAGAACCGCCACTGTTACAGTTGAGGTGTGGACGCGACCCTGGCTTTCGGTTACTGGGATGCGCTGAACTCGGTGTACGCCACCTTCGAACTTCAATTTAGAATATGGCGCGTCGCCCTTGATCATGAAAATAACTTCTTTATAGCCGCCAGAATCGTTGGCTGATTCGCTAATTAGTTCTACTTTATAGCCGTTAGATTCGCACCAACGTAAATACATGCGGTATAGTTCTGTCGCAAACAATGACGCTTCATCACCGCCCGCACCAGCGCGGATTTCCATAATGATATTTTTCTCGTCGTTGGGGTCTTTCGGGGTAAGCAGGATGAATAATTCTTCTTCTAATTCGGTCAATCGAGCTTCGGTTTCAGTAATTTCAAGCTTCGCCAGGGCAGCCAGCTCGCCACCTTCGTTGGCTAATTCCTTGGCTTCTACTAAGTTTTTTTCCAGGTTTTCTCGCTCTTCGCCTTTGGAGATAAGCGTTTCTAATTCTGAAAATCGTTTGTTTTTTACCGTAAAATCTGGTGAGCTGTAAGCATCAGGTTGCGCTAAAAAATTGCTCAAATCAGCTCGTTCATTTTTCAGAGAATCCATATCTAAAGAAATCTTTGCCATATCTATAAAATTATATCATACATTGACAAATGTTTCTCAGTATTGTATTATATAGTGATAATGAGAGAATGTAAGGTTGATTCGCGTGATTTGGTTTACGAAAATGTTGATAAGTTGGCGCTTTGCGATGTCGGAAAATCGCCTGAACTAGTGCAGTGTATTGAAGATCTTCCAGAGGATATACCAGCAAACGATCCGAGGGTTGATTTGATTGTGAAGAGTTTGTTTAAGATTGACACTCATCCAATAGAGAAGCCAGTTCCACTACGCGATTTGAATGAATCAATTAAAGGCAATATTGCTAGTGAAACGAAAATATCTATATATGAGGGTGAGTGGCCTGATATGAGCGCGATTCCGGGATCTGATATTCCGTTGCCGGTTGAATTATTTGTGGCTGCACCGATGATTAAAGATTGGCGAGAAGGGCGAGTGTCGGAATCGAAAGGCGGGAAAAGCAGCCGCGATATTATTAGACAATACGCAGAAATGGATCCGAAAACTAGTCCTCCAATACGCAGAAATGGATCCGAAAACTAGTCCTCCAATACGCAGTGTAGACGTTGTTGTGGATTCTGATGGCGGAGTATTTTTGGCTTTGCAAGGTGACGGCGCTCACCGTTTATGTGCCGCAAAGATGCGGGGAGACCGTGAAATATTGTGTCGTGAGATAAGTATTGTCAGATTGAGCTAGCGTAAAATAAAACCGCCCAGTGATTGAGCGGTTTTTGAATTGTCGGACTAATTTGTTAGATTATTTAGTCTTTTTGTCTGATTTTGGAGAATCAGTTTTAGCTGCTTTTTTAGCGTTAGCTTTCTTTGCTTTGTTTGCCAAAGCTGCTTTACGAGCTTCAGCGGCTGCTTGACGAGCCTTAAAGCGATCAACACGACCTTCGGTGTCGATAATCTTTTCCTCACCAGTAAAGAATGGGTGTGAAGCTGATGAAATGTGAACCTTAACTAATGGATATTCGTTGCCGTCTTCCCATTTGATGGTTTCGGTTGTTTGCGCTGTTGACTGAGTCAAGAACGCGAAGCCCGCTTGTTCGTCGCTAAATACGACAGGGCGATAGTTCTGTGGGTGAATACTGCTTTTCATAACTGTTCAATTGTACATAATTTATCGGAAAATGTCAAAAGTCCGCAACCTTAACTTTGCTATTTTGGCGAAATTATGACATAATATAGGTATGATAGAGTTACCGCCCAGTCCTGATGCTTTGAGTGAGTTAAGTCCAGTGGCGCCGCCAAAGTTATTATTGCAGGCTCAAGACGCTAGTCGAGATAATCTTATGGTCTATGTAAAAGCGGATGATTATTTGCGCACGGAAACGAGCGATCCTTCATTCATGAAAAGTCGACGCGAAATGACTGAATACGAAGCGATAAATGATTTTGTGCAATTTATAGAGACGACAAAGCATTATTTACCTGATTACATGGAGTATTGTGCTAAAGAATTAATAGATGAATTGGCGTTTTTGGGCATGCCGGAACTAAATTTCGCAGCAAACGCGTTAGCGAAAAGGCTGAGATATCATTTGGAGGTTGATAATAAGCCGGTCTATATTGACGTAGGAAATTCACTAAGTCAGTATCGTGCTAAAAACGAGATGAAAAGTAGTCAGTATATTTTAAGTCTGGTCTTGTCTAAATTTCCAGACGATGAATTCGAAGAATATGAAGGTAGACTGAAAGTGTATGGCGGTAGAGGTGAGATTGACAAGAGTTCTAAGGTTTTATTTCTTGATGATTGGATTATTAGCGGTGATCAAGTAAAGAAACGAATTGCAGGATTTGCAGTAGATAATGATCCTGAGAGCCATGAGGCAAGTGTTTTGGTTATGGCAGCTAGTAGTAACTACATTGATAATGGTATAGGTGCGGACTCTCTGTGGGGGGAGGCGACATATCCTGTAGAGGCTTACTACAGACTCAAAAATGACCATAATGATTGGGGTGTGAGTAGAGTAACAGGTATACACTCTTCGACTGATAGCGCATTTGGCTGTGAGGTTGATGATATAGCTTATCGTGCTATCAAAGGGGGGATTCTCAAGGGGGAGAGAATTGATAGGTTAACTTTACCTGCGTTGGTAAATATAGTACGACCGTATCGAAATGGTGAAGATTTTGATGGTCTGTCGCGATTTAGGCAATTGTTAGAAAGAGAGTAATATTTGCAGATTTATTGACTATTTGGTATAATTGCCAGGTAACTAATTTTAATGACACAATCCGTTTCACACTCCAAATCGTGGGCGGATGAG
>CALHZJ010000057.1 GCA_938041005.1 uncultured Candidatus Saccharibacteria bacterium
TGAGAGTTTTGGCTATGAAGAATACGGCGCGCCGCTACTGGAGCCGCTAGATATTTATCTGGCGAAGTCAGGACAGGAATTGGCGGGCGAGCAAACATACGCTTTTGAAGATCGTGGCGGTCGAATGGTGGCGATTCGTCCTGAGATGACGCCGTCGATTTCTCGAATGGTGGCGGCTAAGCGTCAGGAATTGGCGATGCCTGCGCGGCTGTATTCAATTGCTAATTTTATGCGCTATGAACGACCGCAACGTGGGCGTGAGCGTGAGTTTTGGCAATTGAACGCGGATTTGTTTGGCGTGGACGGCGCGGCGGCGGACGCGGAGATTATTGAACTGAGTCACGCTAGCGTGATGAACTTTGGCGCCAAGCAAGAAATGTTTACGGTCAGGGTTAATAATCGCCAATTGATAAATCGTCTGATGAGCCAATTTCTGAAGCTTGATATTGTTGGTTCGACGATGATGATGAAATTGCTTGATAGAAAAAATAAGATTCCTGCCGAAGAATTTAAGCGTCAGGCGATTGAGATTTTTGGCAATCAAGCGTCAGAAGGTTTGCCGAAGCTAGCAAAAATGATCAGCATGAAGTCTGTTGATGATTTGCCGAGCGAATTGATGGAAGATGAAAGCGTCAAACAGCTTCGCGAAGTGATGAAATTGCTTAGCCAAAAAGGCATCACGAATGCAGTGTTTGACGTTACTTTGATGCGCGGACTGGACTATTACACGGGCATGGTTTTTGAGTTTTTTGACAATTCGCCAGAGAATAACCGAGCGTTATTTGGCGGCGGACGATATGACGGATTGGTTGGGCTATTTGGCGTTGAACCGATTGCTACGGTCGGCGTTGGTATGGGTGCAACGACAATGGAGCAATTTTTGGAAGTGCACGGCTTGTTGCCTAAATTGGCGTCTAAAACAGATGTATATATAATTCCGGTGTCAAAAGAATCTATGGCTGGCGCGGACGATTTGGCGCGAAAATTGCGCAGCGAAGGCGTGCGAGCAGAGCTGGATATCACTGGTAGAAAGATTGACAAGCAGATAAAAGCGGCGCTGAAAAAGCAAATTCCGTTTGCGGTGTTTGTGGGTGAGGATGAAATTGCTAGCGGTGCATACACGGTTCGAAACTTGGTGGAATCTGATGAGCAAAAGGTTGGTGCTGAACGAATTGTGACAATTGTCAAAGATCGTCGATACGATGGCGATGAGGACGCTCTGTTTGAGATATAGTCTGATATCTGTTATAATTAGTCTTTATGAAGACTACTGTAAAAAAACTATCAGATACTAAAGTTCAATTGACGATTTCTTTGGGTGCTAGCGAATTAGCTGACGCAGAGCAGGTTTCCTTGACAAAGTTGGCGCGCGACATCAAAGTTCCAGGTTTCCGCAAAGGGAAAGTTCCCGCAAGCATAGCCGCTAAGCATGTTGATCCGAATGCGCTTCAGGAGCAGGTTCTGGAGAATGCTTTGTCAAAGGCAGTAGCTGAGGCGTTTTTGCAGGAAAAATTGCAGGCTTTGGATCGACCAAGTGTTGAAGTGAAAAAGTTTGTGCCGGGCGCCGAGTTGGAATTTACGGCTGAAGTTGAAGTTATCCCGCCAGTAAAATTGGGCGATTATAAAAAATTGTCAGCAAAAAAAGAAGTGGCGAAAGTCGAAGATAAAGAAATTGACGATGTTATTGAGCGAATTCGTAAAAACTATTCTGAAAAATCAGAGGTCAAGCGTGCTGCTAAGCTCGGCGACGAGGCTGTGATTGACTTTACGGGAAAGAAAGATGGCGTGGCGTTTGACGGCGGTTCGGCTAAGGAGTATGGCTTGAAGCTTGGTGAAGGTCAATTCATTCCTGGATTTGAAGAAGGTGTGATTGGTCATAAGGCTGGCGAAGAGTTCGATTTGAAACTGAAATTCCCAGAGGATTATCACGCTGAGAATTTGGCAGGTCAAGACGTTGTGTTTACCGTGAAACTTCACAAGGTTAATGAATTGAAATTGCCAGAACTAAATGATGAATTTGCTGCAAAATGCGGTCCATTTACAGAGATGAAAGAAGTAAAAGCGGACATCAAGCGTGAACTCACCGCACAAAAAGAGCGTGAAGCTGACGAGAAGTTTAAGGATGCGTTGGTTGGCGAATTGACGGAAAAAAGTAAAGCCGCGCTGCCAGAACTTTTGGTTGAGGATCAATTGCGGTCAATCGAGCGTGATTTGACTCAGAATTTGATGTACAGCGGGCTGAGTTTGGATAGCTATTTGAAGACTCAGGGCTTCAAGGATAAAGAAGAGTGGGTGAAGAAAGAGGCTCGTCCAGCGGCTGAAAAGCGTGTTAAGGCTGGCTTGGTATTGGCAGAATTATCGAAGGAATTGAAGATTGACGCTTCTCGTGATGAAATCCAGAAACAAATTGACTTCTTCAAGCAACAATACGGCAAAGATAAGAAAATACTGGAACAATTTGACAATCCAAACGTTCACCGCGACATTGCCAACCGAATGATTACAGATAAGACCGTTGCTAAATTGGTTGAATTAAACACGAAGAAATAGGGTAAATATGCCAAAATCATATCTCATTCCAACTGTCGTTGAAAAGTCGGCTGACGGCGAGCGTGCTTTTGATATCTATTCGAGATTGTTGAATGAGAGAATTATTTTCCTTGGCGAAGATGTTAACGAGCATACTGCGAACAGTGTAGTGGCGCAATTACTGCATTTGGCATACGTTGACCCGCAAGCTGATATATCGCTATATATCAATAGTCCAGGCGGCAGCGTTTATGATGGAATGGCAATTTATGACACGATGAATTTTATTAAGCCCGATGTGGCGACGTATGGAATTGGTTTGCAGGCAAGCATGGGGGCGTTTTTGCTCAGCTCTGGCGCTAAGGGCAAGAGGTTTTGCTTGCCGCACGCTAAGGTGATGATTCATCAGCCGTCTTCTGGAACGCACGGAAAAGTGACCGACATGGAAATTGACATGAAGGAAACTTTGGAAGTCAAGGAGATGCTAGCGAAGATTATGGCGAAAAATACCGGTCAGAAGTTGGCTAAGGTTAAATCAGATATGGAGCGTGACTATTGGATGACGCCAGATGAAGCTGTAAAGTACGGTCTAATCGACAAAGTCTTGACTAAATTGTCGTAAAAATTTGCGCATTTGTTGTTAAAACTACTAGTGATTCTGCTTGTGGTTTTTGAGGAATATTGTCATAATTTGAGTTAGGCAAGGAGGGCTTATGAGGCAGTATTTAGACGCATTGAAATACATTCGTGATAACGGCGTGCAGAAGGGTGATCGTACGAGAACGGGGACGACGGAAATTTTTGGTATTCAGACGCGATATAATTTGGCGGACGGATTTCCGGCTATGACCACGAAGAAGTTATATTTCAAAAGCGTCGCTCATGAGCTTTTATGGTTTCTTAAGGGTACGGGCAATATTGAATATTTGTCGCAAAACGGCATTCATATTTGGGATGAGTGGCCGTACAAAAATTACCTAGAAAAAACTGGTCAGAAAATACCGGAAATTAACGGCGACGAGTGGCGCGCTGGAATGAAGGAATTTATTGATAAGATTGCGAACGATCACGCGTTTGCTGAAGAATGGGGAAATTTGGGTCCTGTTTATGGTGTCCAATGGCGAAAATGGCCGGACGGGAAGGGCGGAACTATTGACCAGATTCAGAACGCCATTGACATGATAAAGACAAATCCAGAGTCGCGTCGGAATATCGTGAGCGCGTGGAATGTGGCGGAAATTGATGACATCGTCCAAGCTGGCGGGCTGCCTCCGTGCCATACGATGTTTCAATTTAACGTAAGACCTGGTAAAAACGGTGAGAAGGATAAGCTGGATTTGGCGCTGACTCAGCGCTCGGCGGATATGTTCCTTGGAGTGCCGTTTAATATTGCCAGCTATGCGCTGCTTTTGTCGATTGTCGCTCAAGTTACCGACAAGCAACCCGGCGAGTTTATTCATACCTTAAATAGCGCACATATTTACAATAATCACCGCGCGCAAGTTGACGAGCAATTATCGCGCCGTCCGCTGCCGCTACCGAAACTGTGGCTCAACCCAGACATCAAGAATATTGACGATTTCACGATTGATGATATTCGCCTGGAGAATTATGAGTGCCATCCAGTGATAAAAGCGCCGATTGCTGTGTAGTGTGATTTGCACTTATAGTCTGAGCGACTAAGGTCTATTTTTTACGGAGATTTTTCTTTGGCAGAATTTTATATTGTCTGGTATTGGGATTAATCTGTATGTCTCTATACTCTCCTCGTGACGTGGGATCGCCGTCTTCGGATGTTCCCAAACATAAAATACTGTCAACTTAAGAAGGCTATTTTCTTTTATACGTCACAAAATCAAAATCGTAATTATTTTTATTATCTGCCGAATGATGCACGCGACTTATTTCCTCCCACGCGTCCATATCTATCTCCGGGAAAAAAGTGTCAGCATCGGGGAATTCGGCGTCAATTTCTGTGGCGTAAATAGTGTCAATTTCTGGAATGCCTAGCGCGTCTTTATAAACTTGTGAGCCGCCAATAATAAAAGTCGGATATCGGGATAAAGCCAGGGCGCTTCGTAAATTCATAGCCGTAAGAACTTTTTTAACGCCAGTTGGCTTGGATGAAATGACAATATTTTCTCTGTCTGGAAGCGGTCGCGAGCCAATTGACTCAAACGTTTTTCTGCCCATAATGACATTACTATTTCTCGTCAAGCGCTTAAAATTCACCAAATCGGCCGGCAAACTTCGCCCCCACGGCATATCGCCATTTTGTCCGATGGCGCGGTTTTTATCGTAAGCTACAATAATGGCTTTTTCCATAATTTCAGTTTAACATGCTGTAAAATTTACTGAAAGCTTGATAGGAATGCATAAACTTGCCATAATAAGATTTGGTAGAAAAATCACGCAATGGGAGGTGTTTAGTGAGCGTGTACTCAAATAAAGATATATTAGCGGCGATTGAAGACGGGACAATTGTCTGTACGCCGTTCAACCCAAAAAACGTATCGGAAGCCAGCTTAGATTTTACGCTAGGCTTTAATTTTTATAAACAGGAATATGATGATATTTCGCGAGTTTATAATCCGTTTGACGAGTCTGATGTCAATCGATACTTCAAGGGTCCGCTTAAGGCGATTCCGCACGCTGAATGGTGTGAGCGGCACGGTTTTCGGGAATTTAAGAATATTCCGCCAGATCATCCGATTATCGTTTTGAAACCTGGTGAGCGAATTTTGGCGCATACGCACGAATTTGTTGGGATTCGAACGCATGGCGGCGCGGCTGAGGTGAAAAGTCGTAGCTCTTGGGGACGAAACGGCGTGGCGGTGTGTTTTGATGCTGGATGGGTTGATCCGGGATACATCAATCGGATTACGCTTGAGATTTACAATTTGAATAAGCATGAAAGTGTGGTTTTGCCTGTCGGTGAGAGAATTGGGCAATTGATTTTTCATCACACTGGTCAGGTTGATGGCGGATATGCTAGTGGGCGCGGCGGAATGAGCGGCAAATATCAGCACACTGACGATTTGGATGAATTGATAAAAACTTGGCGTCCAGAAATGATGTTGCCGCGGGCGTTTAAGGATCGTCGGCATAAACCGATGGAAATCGCGGGACTTGGCGAGGGGATTTTGTGATGATGGCAGGATCAATGTTTCGCTCGCGGACGAAAGAGAAAGAATATATTGATCACAGGAAAAAACATAAGTCCGACGGTTGCGATTTTTGTCAATTGGTAAAGCATCACACAGATCAGGTCGTTGGTGAAACGGCGCATTGTCTGATTATTAAGAATAGGTTTGGCTATAATTTTTGGGATGGCTGCGGCGTGGACGACCATTTGATGGTGATACCGAAACGGCACGTCGATTCGTTGGCGAATTTGAAGGACGAGGAAAAAATTGACTATATGAATCAGATTGCGAAATTTGAAAGTGACGGCTATTCGATTTACGCCCGAGCGCAAGGAAGTAAAGCCAGGTCAATGGCGCATCAGCACACGCATTTTATAAAAGTTGACGGTAAGGCAAAAAAGATGATGATTTATCTGAATAAGCCGCATACTGTGATTACGAGGTGATGATGAGCGACGCGGGAAAATATATAGTTATCGAAGGTAATGACGGGACGGGCAAGTCAACGCAGGTTTCGAAATTGGCGGAATATTTTCGGTCAATCGGGCGAACGGTTTGCGTGATTGAAGAGCCGGGAAGTGACGATCCGGAAAAATCTACTCCGATAGCAAATGAACTTCGAAAAGTGATTAAAAATGGTGATCTGGCGCGTTCTGCGGCGGTGAATGTGGCGCTATTTTCTGCAGCTCGGCGTGAATTGTGGCGGCAAAAAATTCAGCCCGCATTGGAGCGTGGGGAAATTGTTTTGAGCGCGAGGAATTATATCTCAACGCTGGTTTATCAGGGGCGAGGCGAAGGTTATGACGAGTCGGAGATTTTGCGATTGACAGAATTATTCACCGATGAAAAATACTTGAAGCCAGACGTTATGGTTATTTTGAGTTTGAGTCGTGAAAAGCGGGAAGAGCGAATTTCTATGCGCGGTGAGCTGGAAAATCCCGACACTTTTGAGTCGCGCGGGCAAGATTTTCAGAAAAAAGTCGACGATGGATATCTGGAGATTGCCGAGGCATACGGAATTCCGGTAATTTCTGCTGACGGGACGATTGAGGAGATTCATGATATGCTGGTGAGTAAGATTAAAGGAACGGAAGGGGTAAGTAAGAATGAGGGTAGAGATAGGTAGATTGACTCCAGATCGTATAGACCGTGAGACTCAAATGACCATCTGTGATATGTGGTCGGGAGCCGAAAGCCTTACTGATGGAAAGAAGACAGATCCTGGGTTGATGCGTATTATTTATGGTAACAATAGTCCAGATGATTTACGACGTGAGGTGAGCAGGTGGGATTCTGAAATTTATGTGGTACAGGGGTTAGGCAGTAGTGCTTTACTGGCTGCTGCGAGAGTGACTATTAAAAGAGGTAGAGCTGCTCCGCAATATGGTGATAGTCAAGCGGGTAGGCCTATGTATATGGAGATTTTTGGCGCGAGTGCTGATGCTGAGGAGGCTTGGCCAGGCTATCTCCAGAGCATGGTAGATCAGGCACAGAAGGACTTTGGTCGATCCATGGGAAGCAGAGTCACTAAGCTTTGCGCTTACGCCTCTCCTGGTGCTAATGAGAGATTTCCTGATGCTGTTAGGAGTATTAATCCTCGTACTTATGAAAAGCACGGTGGAGAGGGAGGGTCGTTCGGTGTTGTAGGTGGAGTGTCCGGGCTTTACTTTCGGCATGATGTGGAGTTTGAGACCCCTCAGACTAGTTACATACGCAAAGCCCTAAGTGATGCTACTCGTTCACTACTGGATGTTTCTTCAAAAAGTCCGCTCGACGATCTTGTTCCAGCTCGCACTGGGTCTGCCGAAGAAGTGCCAGTAGCTGCCTGAGAGTAAAATATCGTAAAACCCTTGATTTTATTGACACTTTTCGTCATAATGAGTAGTTATAGAAGTAGTGTATTCATGGCGGGTGAAAATTGCGAGTGGCAAATCGTGATTTTGGGCTATGAATTAGAGATCTTCACGGCCGTCTATTAACTACTAATTAAAGCGAGGAGTGTTTACGCCTGTGGCAAAAAAACCAACCACAAGTAGCGAGCGCATCTATTTCACCTCTGGTGATAATGCCCTGCCGCTACCAAACTTAATCGCTCACCAAAAAGATTCTTGGCGCTGGTTCGTCGAAGAAGGTTTGAGTGAGATATTTTCAGAAATTAACCCAATTGACGACTACACTGGTCAGAAGTTGTCATTAAAGTTCGGCAAATACTATTTTGGCGAGCCAAAAAACACTGACCAATTTGCCAAAGAAA
>CALHZJ010000058.1 GCA_938041005.1 uncultured Candidatus Saccharibacteria bacterium
TAACAACTCCTCTCGAGCAAATTAAAGGCGTCGGGCCAAAAACCGCTCAGGCTCTAGCAGTGGCCGGTCTTACGACGGTTTCTGATGCCCTGAATTTCTTACCGCGAGCATATGACGACTATTCAACTGCGGTTAATATCGCAGATCTTCAGCCGGGAAAAGTTACTGTTAAGGCGTGCTGCGAGTCGGTTTCGACGCGTATTGTTCGGCGCGGACTTAGAATCACGACCGCGGTTTTGGCGGATAAATCGGGCAAGGTTAAGGCGGTTTGGTTCAATCAGCCTTACCGCGAAACGCAATTAAAATCTGATGCAGAATTTATTTTTTCTGGTCAATTTGGTATGCAATATAATCGCTATCAAATCAACAATCCGTCCGTCGAGTTAGCAAAAGAAGTTGCTAAGACAACGATAGAAAACGCATCTGGAATTCAGCCGGTTTATAAATCGATCAAAAATATCCGCCCAAAAACCGTGCAAGATTTGATGAAAAATATTCGTCCGATTATGGATTTTTTGCCCGAGACTTTGCCGGAAAATATTATTCAGCGCCAAAAATTGGTTAGTCGATCTGAAGCGGTTAAATTTCTTCACGCGCCAAAAACTCACGAGGAAATTTCTCGAGGTCGTGAGCGTCTGGCGTTTGAGGAGCTGTTCGAGATGATATTGGCGGCACAATTTAATAAGCAAGAGCAGACCAGATTAACAGGCTGGAAAATTCCGTTTAACAAGTCGGTCGTGAAGAATTTCGTCGATCAATTGCCGTTTCCTTTGACGAACGCTCAGCGCCGAGCTGCGTGGCAAATTCTGCAAGATTTGGAGTCTGATCATCCGATGAATCGGTTATTGCAAGGAGATGTTGGCTCGGGAAAAACTGTCGTTGCGGGATTGGTGGCTGCGGAAGTGGCGAAGGCTGGTTTTCAGACGGCAATTATGGCGCCGACGGAGATTTTGGCGCAGCAACACGCGAAAACGCTTGACGAGTTATTGTCGCCATTTGGTGTGTCTGTTGCGCTTCTGACGGGCCACGTGAAAGGTGCGGCGCGCAGTCAATTGTTGGACAATTTGGCTAGCGGCAATATTGACGTTGTGGTTGGCACGCACGCGCTAATTCAGGAAAAAGTTGCGTATCATAAATTAGGTTTCGCAGTGATTGACGAACAGCACCGATTTGGCGTGAAGCAACGACAAGCTTTGTTAGAAAAGTCTGATTTTATGCCGCATCTTTTAAGTATGACCGCCACGCCAATTCCGCGCAGCTTGGCGCTGACATTGTACGGAGAGTTGGATATTTCTATTTTGGACGAGTTGCCTTCTGGTCGCCAGCCGATTCAGACTAAGATTTGGTCGCCGGCGTCAGCTCCGAAGCTTTATGAATCGATTGAAAATGAGTTAGCCAAAGGCCGCCAAGCTTACGTTATTTGTCCGTTGATTGACGATAATCCAGATAATGATAAGAAATCGGTGGAGGCGGAATATAATAAATTGTCCAAGACTATTTTTAGCCATCGTCGAGTTGGGTTGTTGCACGGAAAGCTTCCTGCTGAAGAAAAAGCTGAAGTGATGCAGAAATTTGCGGACGGCGAGCTGGATATGTTGGTCAGCACGACTGTGGTTGAGGTTGGTGTGAATGTACCGAATGCGACGGTGATGTTGATTGAGAATGCAGACAATTTTGGATTGAGTCAATTGCATCAATTGCGCGGGCGAGTTGGGCGCGGGAAACATCAGAGTTTTTGTCATTTGATGATGAGCGGCCATGATAAGCCGAGCCAACGCCTTCGGGAGATTGAGAAGTCGCAAGATGGGTTTTATTTAGCGGAGGTTGATTTGAAATTGCGTGGACCTGGCGAGATTTACGGAAAAATGCAACACGGGGATTTGAACTTGAAAATTGCCTCGCTGGCGGATACGGCACTAATTGCTCGCGCTCAAGTCGAAGCTGAACGCTTTGTCAAAGAGGGGCAAGATTTGCTACAATATAATCGTCTGGCGCACGCCGTCAGTCGCTATCAGCGATTAACTGTTTTAAATTAATATGTACGCAGGAACAACAATTAGGGATGGCTCTGGTCGATTTATTGGCGTCCACCAAAAAATAGATCGAGTCGCAAGGAGAAATATAAAACCAATTCTTCCTGATTGGTGTGATTTTCCTGACATTAAAAACATTCTTCATTTTGAGGGCAAGAATGGTCCTGATGGTGTTAAGCGAAAAAGTCCGGCTGTGGATGAGCCTTGGCACTTTATAAATCCGGACGATCCGAACGACACTGCGCTTTTGGAGATGATTGATGGGCATATTGGCAATTTAGTCGCGGCTCTACGAACAAATAATCCCGAGCGAGCGGCGTTTGAGGCGGCTTGGATGGCGCACGCAATTACCGATGGTTTGACTCCAGCTCATCATTTTCCTCTGGAGCAAGCTATGTCGGAACTTCGCGGCGGCGAAGGGTTGGAAACGCGAACTTCAATTTTGAAGAAAAATCTCATGAAGGGCGAAAATGGAATTGAGTTGGTTAAGAATAACTGGAAATTCTGGGGTGCCAAAGGTATGATGACAACGCACGTGGCGTTTGAGGCTGGCGTGGCTAGTGTGGTGGCATATCCGCGTTTTAAGGACGCAATTCCGAGTAGTGATGAGATATTGCAGGTGAAAAATCACGGCTATCGTGAGTATTATTTGGACCAAGTTCACGCCGTGGCATCGATGAAAATGTACGACAATTTTAGCAAGAGCGGCTGGACGACGGACCTTGCTTGGCAGACAAATCACGAACTAATGCCGATTATTATAAAGTCGGTGATGTTGGGCTGGCTGGCGTCTGTTTGGAAACTTGAGGCAGAAAGAAGTGAGAGTTAGGATTATCTCTGGCGAATTTGGCGGACGATTCATAAAAACTCCGCCCGGCTCAACGACGCATCCTATGGGCGAACGAGTGCGCTCGGCTATGTTCAATTCTTTAGGTGAATCAATACGCGGCGCGCGGGTTTTGGATGCTTTTGCGGGGTCTGGTGCTGTTGGACTAGAGGCGTTAAGTCGCGGCGCGGAGTCGGCGGTTTTCGTGGAGCGAGATCGAGTCGCTCAGCGAGTAATTGCTGAAAACATAAGTATTTTAGGTGTCGAAGAAAAATCTATTGTAATAAAAACAACGATAGTAAATTGGCTGGAAAGCGCGAGTCCAACAGGGGAGTTTGATATTATTTTTGCCGATCCGCCGTACCACAATCCACAGTTTTCCACAGTTTCCAAGTTAATGAGACTACTCAAACCGGGTGGAACTATGATATTATCACATCCAGGAATAGGTGAGGTGCCGGTTCAAGACAAAACTGTTGTGGTGGACAGTCGTAGTTATGGGGAGGCGCACCTCACCAAGTTCCTACGATTGGAAAATTAAATTCTTATAAGTCGTTCTGATAAATATCAGAGCGTTTTTAATAGAAAAAAGTAGGTAAATTATGAATGAATTTATTTTAGTAGCAATAAAATTATTGATCGGATTTTTTGCGCTGACGATAATAATTAACATTACAGGAAAGGGTAACCTGGCGCCATCTTCTGCTAGTGATCAAGTTCAGAATTACGTACTTGGTGGTATTATTGGTGGCGTTATTTATAACAACGATATTAAGATTTTGGACTATGTTGGGATTTTGTGTATATGGTGTGTGTTGGTCTTGACGCTGAAGTGGATGAAGAAACATAGCGTTAAGGCTAAGCAGCTGATTGACGGGAAGGCTCTGATAATTATAGATAATGGAAAGATAAATATCGAAAACTGCGAGAAGGTCGGCTTAAGTGCTCATGATGTTTCTTTCAAGCTTCGAACCCATAATGTTTACTCGACGAAAGACGTGAAAAGAGCTGTTGTTGAGCAGGACGGTGAGCTTATTATTTCGCACAAAGGCGAGGAAAATCCGAAATTCCCGTTAATAACAGACGGTCAATTGCAATCTGATATTTTGGATGTAATCGGAAAAGACGAAAAGTGGTTGCTCGGTCAGCTTAAAAAACGAGGCTTAGAATCTTATGGAGATGTATTTTTAGGCGAGTATGTCGACGGCGATTTGATTCTGACTGCTTATAATTAAAGGTGAATTAACTGGACGGGATGAAAAACGCCGTTGTTTGATAGTGTTGTGAAGTTAACTCTACTGCTACATCTGGTGGTGTCGTATAATGATTTATAGACAAAGTAAAAAGAGGAGGAGTGTAGAGAAATGCCGTGTATTGATTATGGTCCGAACGGGACAAATATAGATGAGTGTGGCTCGAACAGAGCAAATGAGTATAGTCCGCGCGATGAGGTGAGTGAGGATGCAAAACAAAGGGATGAGTATTACAAAAAACTTGCAGAGGAAAACGAAAACGACCTTTCGGAGTCTATTGGGACTATTAAATGTATGGGTAGAGCTGCAGTGGATGCGACTGAGCTGAATCTTAGAGAGCATGCAACGCAAGGTAAACTATTCCCAAAAAAGCTGGGTTACTGGACAATAAGTAAAACTCCGCAATATCCTGGAATCGTCATTTGGAGATTTTCTGCGGTAATCAAATCGACAGAGTGAGTTGAGGCGATGATCTTGGCGTTTTCTGGAATGGAGAAGCTTTGTTCTGCGTCCGCGAAATTGATGAAAATATAAGCATGTTGACCGACTAACTCTTTTTTTAACCCGAGAATAAATCCGTTGCCAGTGTTTTGCACGATGCTCAAATTGCCATTTTTAAGAATTGGGAAGGTTTGGCGCAATTTTAGCAATTTTCGGTGCATATTAAGCAGGGAATCGTTTGCGATTTTTTCACTATCAACGTTAATTTTCGTGCGATTTTCGTTAACAGGAAGCCAAGGTCTCGCACTTGAAAAGCCCGCAAATTGCGAATCATTCCATTGCATTGGCGTGCGTTCCAAATCTCGACTATCAACAACAGAATTGGCGGGGCTAAAATTATCTTGAATGTCATCAGCGGTCAATTTTCCATTCGTCATGCCAATTTCGTCGCCATAATATATCACACTAATTCCTGGGGTGAGGAGATTTAAGAAGCTGAGGGCGCGGGCGCGTTCTTCGCCCAATCTGGAGGCGACTCGCGGCTGATCGTGATTTCCGATGCAGAAAAATGGCGTGGTTGAGCTTGCTGATTGTAGGTAATTTTCGATTTTTTTCTCAATATTTTTAGCGTGCCATTCGTTGTCGCGATATTCCATGAAAAACGCCGAGGCTTTTGGGTGGGCTGTCAGGATTTGGCTGTATTGATGATAAATATCACCCAGCTTATCGTCGGGATAAAATTCAAACACCATTTGCTTGTCGTCATATTCATCACAGACTGACGCTAATTCTCGTAAATATTCCTGAAAATGCGGTCCCATTTTACAGTGGTCGTGAATAAATGCTCCGTAATCGTTTGGATTGCCATAAAAATCAGGATTTAGAGAGTCGTCTTTGAGGTCAGGATCTTTGGAAATTCCCCAAATTGCATCGACGCGCATTCCATCAACGCCCACATTAAACCAAAATCGCACTATGTTTTTCATTTCAGAACGCACTTCAGGATTATCCCAATTCAGATCTGGCTGTGTTTTCAGGAACGAATGCAGGTAAAATTGCCCGGTAAGCTCGTCAAATTCCCACGAACTGCCGCCAGACAAACTTCGCCAATTGTTAGGCTCGCTATTATCTTTTCCGTCGCGCCAAACATAGTAATCCCGCTTGGGGTTATCACGCGAAGATCTGGATTCTTGAAACCACGGATGTTGGTCTGAAGTGTGGCAGGGAACGAGGTCGATCATAACTTTAATGTCGAGATCATGGGCTTTTTTAAGAAGCGCCTGAAAATCGTGCATTTTTCCGAAAGTCGGATCAATTGCTCGATAATTTGCGATATCATAACCAAAATCGGTCAGCGGCGATACGAAGAATGGGGAAATCCAAATCGAATCGACGCCCAGCCATGATAAATAATCCAGCTTCTCGGTAATGCCGTTCAAATCGCCAATTCCATCGCCATTCGTATCCAGAAGACTGCGCGGATAGATTTGATAAAGAGAGGTGACATCTTGCCAAGTTTTCATGGTTTAAGTATAAGCGAGATGATAGGGAAAATCAAAACAAATAAATTACATGTGATGATAATGATGAGTCAATGCGTGACCTTTGCCTCGGCGTAACAAATATAGATTGACGGGATATGATACGGCAAACGCGGCGAACATACAAATTAGCCGGCTAACCCAATAAATCGGATGGGCTAAGTTCTTATCCATGGCGCCCGGAATGATCAGTATGATTATGTTGTCTACGATAGTCATCGACAGTATGGACAATGTGTCGGCGGCGAAAACTAACTTAAGGGATTTTATGAGCGATAATTTGGCGCGCACTAACGGTATGATTGACGCGGTATAGCCGGAGATGAAAGCTAAGACTGACGCTAAAATGACCGTAGTATGTGGCGCAAATCCAGCGTGTGTGCCGATGGTAACGCCAACCATCTCACCAATCATACATCCCGCCAGACAGTGTAAACTTGCTGCTAGCGCCATACGTTTGATTGAATTTTTTGTATTGCAATGATTATGAGATTCGTGATTCATTATTTTGTCCTTATGTTATTTAATTCATATAGATTGAGTAATTCTTCTATCGCTTTACTTTGTTGAGCTTTGTCACCGGACGCCATTTTATCAGCAATGTGCGTGCGGAGATGTCGCTCCAGAATAAGTTTGTTAAGTGACGCCAATGACTTTTGTATTGCTAGACTTTGGGTTAAAACATCCATGCAATACGTGTCGTCGGTAATTTGTTTCTCGAGTCCGCGCATTTGTCCTAATATGATCTTTGTGCGATGCAGGGCTCGTCGTTTGATGTCTGCTGTATCCATAAAACAATCATATACCCCCTGGGGGTATTATGTCAAATGTAATTAACTATCTAAGGATTAACATACGAAAAAAACCACCCGTTCGGATGGCTGAATATCTAATTGGTGCGGGTAAGGAGACTCTAACTCCTGGCCTCTTCCATGGCAAGGAAGCGCTCTAACAACTGAGCTATACCCGCATGTTGTTCACGATTTATTGTAGCAAAGTCGTGAATGAAATGCAATATTTGGTGGCTCCTCCCAGACTTGAACTGGGGACACAAGGCTCTTCAGGCCTCTGCTCTACCAACTGAGCTAAAGAGCCACAAACTTGCTATTTAATTGTACTAAAGTTGTCGCTATCTGGCAAGGGTGTTATAATTTTATCGAGCGCGGGTGTCGTATAGCGGCTATTATGTGACCTTCCCAAGGTTGAGATGGGAGTTCGACTCTCCCCATCCGCACCAGGAATTATAAAATTATCGCACGGCTCGCTCTGGTGATGTCCAGGTTGTATGACGATTTGATAGGCTATTAGGAATATTCTTCCAGCGGATAATTGATTGAAAAGCTGTTATATATTCAATTGTAACCATTATGTAAACCAACAAAAATACAGCGGGTGAGTATAGGGTTAGTTTCCATCGTTCATTATTAGTGATAGTCTTATCATTTCCGGTCCAAATACTAACTAGAGTCAAAATGATGTAAGTTGTCATAATTGAAATGATTGGTAAGTAGTTGCCTGTAGTTACACTATACCAAGCCATCCACAAAACAATTAAGGGTTCTATAATGATAAGTGCTTCATATAGTAGCGTTGTTGGCATTAGATACCAGGTTAATAGTTTTGAATATCGCTTGTCGGTATTGAAAAACATCTTGCGATTTTTCCAAAAAGTTTGCATGCGTCCGTAGCGCCATCGGAATCGCTGTTTTACAAGAGATTTATAGGTCTGAACTGGCTCAGTGTACGCGATTGAATCAGAAGCAAAAACTACGCGGTTGCTCGTCTCCCCCCCCATTGTAATAATTTTGAGTGTGAGGTCGATATCTTCAGTCATTG
>CALHZJ010000059.1 GCA_938041005.1 uncultured Candidatus Saccharibacteria bacterium
TAACCATTTAGATATGCGGACAATAGGTTCAATAGTCGTTGCGTCAGGTGCACCAGACGAAATATTCCTAGCGTTAATCATGCTAGCAATCGGCTCTCTCCAGATGAAGGAGGGAGTTTTTTCGTCATCGATTGTTAGGTTCAAAAACAAAATGCGCGCAAGCATATCCTTCTCTACTGCTGACCCCGCCCTCATCTTATCAGCTGCTTTATTTAGTAGGTTCAAAAACTGATCTTTTGCTAGTTTAATTTTCTCGGGATCCTGAATTTTTAAGGATGTTTCCTTTATTCGATCATCCAAATCAATTATATTGCTCTGTAATTTTTCTAAATCAGATTCAATAACCTTGTATGCCGGTGATTTTCTATCGATAATTGGCAGCTGGCGACTTTTCTCCTCGAGCTGCAGCTGAAGATGGCTACGCTTGCCGCGAAGCGACCTAAGTTCGCTTCGCACTTCTTCTAGCTGCTTGTCGGTATATTTGGCTATCTGTTGGCTATATAACTCGTATTCATGTTCGGTAAATGATAGTCGATCGAGTTGTCGATATAATTCCTCAAAGATATATTTTGCCCTAACAGACTTAACTGATCTATGACACTGTTTATTGTCGCACCTGTACGATAAAACATATTTTCCACAGCCCTGCCTATTTTTACCCACGACCATCGGCTTACTACCATTACATACTCCGCAAAACACCATTCCGCGCAACGGGTAGAATGTAGTGCGCTTCTTGCTGTGTAGGGCTACTCCGCGGGTTCTGTCTACTCCAAGTGACTGGACTTTATTGTACAGCTCCTCATTAATCATAGGCTGAAAATTACTAATCTCCCTAAGGTCAACTTCTTGATTAGCCTGTACGAGGACCCCATAGTATATAGGATCACGAAATATACGATATAGCGAGGCGATGGTAGGGACTTTTCGTATGGGTATTTTGTTCTTACGGTTTTTCTTCGTAAAACGGTGTACATCATTTTCTAGCCAGTACTCCAACACTTCCCGGTAGCTTGCTCCCTCGGCTCGCATAAACCAGCCGGTCTGTATGTATTGAAAGTTATGATCCGGCTGGTAATATCCGCTAATATCATCTCTGGAATACCCCCACTTAGGAGACCCGGATGACTTTCCTTCGGCTAGATTGTTTTCGGTGCCACGCCGGACCTTTTCGCTAAGGTCCTCTGAATATTGCTTCGAGAAGACAAATAGCATGCCGAGTAGCATTTTACCGTTTGCGTCATTACTAAACTGATGACTAACAAAACGGAGATCTTTAATGACTGCATTATCTAGCATGTCAATGATCATGCCGCTTTCAAGCATATTGCGGCTTAGGCGGTCGGGATGCCAACATAAAATACCGTCGTATTTACCGTGCCGTACGTCCTCTAGTAGCTGTGTAAAAACGGGTCGGTTATGTGGCTTCTTTGCGGATTTAGATTCTTGCAAGACTTTTGCTACCGTTAGTCCCTCTCGCTCGGCTAGGCGCATACATTCCTTAATTTGGTCGGGGATTGAGCGCATTTGGCTGCCTTCATCTTCGGTAGATTTGCGAGCATATAGCGCATATCTAAGAGATTGAAGGTTTAATTCCCGTTGAGTTGTTCGATTCATACTGCTAGTTTAGTGTAGGGCTTGAAAGTTTAAAATTCTATTCTTCCGCCTAGTCCATCACTTATAGACATGCTGTTCTGATCTATAGAGGGGATGCTATCGCTTATCTGTAACAGGATCTTTACTAGATCTACGATCGCCCCTTTGTCGCTTGATTTATTTAATTGCACTGGACAATAACACTTCCTATGCTAAAGTCCGAGTGTCTCTCGATACTATAGAATAATCAATTTATAAATCGCCTGCAGGGTGTCTGCTCAGCTTTCTAGTTCTGGATTAAAGCTTAGTCTTTTTCTGTTCTTTCAAGTGCACTATTCTCCCATCTTGCTTAGTTACCGTAACAGTACCGTAATTGAGCGCATCTATCATCTGCGATATTACATGTGGTGCCATGGTAGCGGGTATGTTTCGAACGGTATCAATCAGGATCTCTCCGCCGCCTTTTCTCGAGAAGGATACCGTGCGATAACTCTCATCTCTAATGATTTCTAGTAACTGCCGCTCTAGGTTCGTCAGGCGGGCGTTGTCTAAAAGCGCTCGTGTTGCAAAGAATCTTATCGGCAGTCTGTTCTTTTGGGGCGTTCTGCCAACTAGCTTAAATACCCTATTAACAAGCGGGTTAATGATTAAATGCAGCTCGATGCAGCCTCGCAGGGCGCTTCTGAGCGGGTCTTGAGTCCATTCGGATAAAGTATCGGTGTCGAATATATAACCGTCGCCCTCGCTATCTAAAATTAAAATAACTTCAATTCCCAGGAGACATGCCATAATTGCTTCATTGATTATTTGCGGTTTAGTGTAAAAGCTATCTTTTATAGACTGGAGCTGCCGTGTTTTCAGACCAAATCTTCGCAAATTGGTGAGAATGTCAATATATACACCCTCTCTAAAGCTAAATATGCGCCAGCCTTGCGAGCCATCAACTCTTCCCCCTACTAGTAGCCCAGACTGTTCAAGATAATTAATCTGGCGGTAGGAAGCACCTGTATCTGATACCCGAAAGATCTCCGTATTTATAAAGTCAAGAAGAGCTTCCTGCTTATTGCTGTCTTGCTGTATTTCCTGTAGAGTTTTTCGAGCAAGTGCGGATCGTATCTCTGGTTTTAGCTTAGCGCTGTCTTTCATAATTTACACCTATATGTATAAATTATACCACCTCCAGTTAAAAACATACAAGAAAGATGCTATAATTGGATAGTCTAAGTCTTAAAACGGGTCAGTAAGGCGTATGTTTTGCGGATTGCCGGTTAGAAACGGCACCGCATAAACTTTTCGGCAATCGCTGACTTGTGAATAGCTTAGACACCTTGCGGTGTCGTTTTTATATTGGCGCCCCTATATCAATAAGCAAATAGGAGATAGAATATTATGATCTGTCCACGGTGTGGTAGTGACAATGTGCAAGTGCAGATAGTGCAGGAACATAAATATGGTAGTTTCTTGACACTACTAGTACGATTGGCGCTATTTATTATAAATTTTATCGTGTGGCTCGTGTCGCTATTGGTCAAAACTCCAAGAATAAAAAATAAGACTATGGCAATATGCAATAACTGCGGCAATTCATGGACTCCTAATCCTCGCAAAGACTTGGCTAGGCAGAAAAAGGAATTAAAGCGCCTTAAGGCGAAAGAGCGTCGTAAAAAGGCTATTGAAAAAATAGTAGCGAGCAAATTCTGGCAAAATGAGTATTTTGGCTATGCAATGATCTTTTTCTTGGCTCCACTAGGTATTTTTCTGATGTATCGATATAATCATAAGCTCACTTATAGTACAAAGAAAAAAGTTGCTTATACCGCCATTGCCGTATGGACTGGGCTACTCGCGTTAGTTGCTATTATTGGATTGGCTGTCGCGAAGTAGTCTTTAATTTACCCTCAGATAACCTAGTTACCGTCTTAGCCGCCTGAAGATTGCCTACCGCGCTAACGACTAGGTTGTATGCAGATAATTCTGCTATGCGCATTTCCTGGCTTCCGCCTCTGCGGCGCGGGTACTCTCTCATCTGGGTTATGGTCATTGCAAGAAACTGCTTTGTCCACCATGCGATACTGTCTTCATTTCTGGGTCTCCCCTTAGGATTGCCGCTCACTCCCTTTTTGAAACCTCCAGCGCCGCTAGGGTTAGTAGTGATGCCTCTGGCATTAGGCATAATGACTATCCCCGTATGAAAACTTGTTATCGGTATATATAATAGGTTCAATAACTGCCGTGCTATAGAAATTAAAAGACATAAGATTGCTCCCGTATCTGTTGTAGTTTTATTGTCGAGGCTACCTTAGGCATGCTCAACACTTGAGAGTCTGTATTGTTATATAACCATTTAGATATGCGGACAATAGGTTCAATAGTCGTTGCGTCAGGTGCACCA
>CALHZJ010000060.1 GCA_938041005.1 uncultured Candidatus Saccharibacteria bacterium
CCGACAGTGGTTTTGTGCAAAAGGCCACTGGCGTTGGCAAAAAAACCGCCGAGCGTGTGGTGGTCGATTTGAGTGATAAAGTTGGTTTACCGACTCATTACGGCCGAACGGAAACTCCGCTGCAGGCTGAATTAAACACTTCCGATGAAGCTTTGGAGGCGTTGATGGCTTTGGGCTATACATTAGCGGATGCCACTAAGGCGCTTGAGAACGTTGATATAAATTTGCCAACTTCTCAGCGGGTGACTGAAGCTTTGAAGAAGTAAGGTTTTAGTAATTGATATCTATTACGACTCGTTTTCTTCTTTAACTGTCTGCTTTGCTTCTCTAATGAGATTTTCTATGTCGCCGGCTGTTAGTCTGTCCCAGTCATGAAAGCTCTGAACACTACGGCGCAATAGCTGACCTTGTATGCCAGTAATTCCATATAAGCCAGGCAGATCATCAAATTGGTGATTGCACGACTTTTGGTCGAATATCTCGGCCTGATCTTTGTCAGAAGCGCCTTTTTTTGATGCGATTCTATCGTACCATAAAAATGGATATCTTACTAGTAAGTCAATTACGTGTTTTGCAATTTCTGTTGATTTGGGGTCGTATTCTTTTGTTTGCTCTAAATTGCCATATCCTCGCTCGGTTAAGGTGTTGCTAATATTTTTTACATCAATTGCGATCCTGTGCGACTCAATTCCTTCAGATTCGTCGGAGGGTGTTAATCCTAGCTCAGCCAAAATATACGGCACTGCCTCTGACATTATCCTAATTCCTTCTGGGACTTGGTCATATACTTCTCTTATGTCTTTTTTTCGGTTTTTGGCATCAAATTCCGGCATTGTAAACTCCTAGCTTAATTGTAGATACTAATACTATACCATAAATGCTATAATTAGTGTATGGCAATTGAAAGAATAGTTGATACAAGTTCGCACGATGATGATTCTGAAGAGCAGCGAATTGAGGTGAGTCTGCGTCCGCAGAGTTTTGCTGAGTATGTTGGTCAGGAAAGATTAAAACGTAATTTGCGACTAGCAATTGATGCGGCTAAAAAGCGCGGCGAGCCGTTGGATCACGTATTATTATATGGTCCGCCGGGGCTTGGTAAAACAACTATGGCGACGGTGATTGCTAATGAAATGGGTACGAATCTGCGGATTACTAGCGGTCCAGCTATTGAAAAAGCGGGCGATTTGGCGTCGATTCTGACTAATTTATCGGACGGTGATATTCTGTTTATCGATGAGATTCATCGGTTGGGGAGATCGGTGGAGGAAATTTTGTACTCCGCAATGGAAGATTTTAAACTGGATATTATGATTGGAAAAGGTCCGGCAGCGCGATCAATTCGATTAGATTTGCCGCGGTTTACGGTGATTGGCGCGACGACGCGAACTGGAAGTTTGGCGGCGCCTTTGCGTGATAGGTTTGGTCATATCTATCGCTTGGAATTTTACACGCCAGAGGACATTGCGAAAATCGTGACGCGTAGTGCGAAGATTTTGGAATCGTCAATTCGAAGTGAAGCGGCGGATTTATTGTCGACGCGAGCGCGCTTGACGCCACGTATTGCCAATAGGCTTCTTAAGCGCGTCCGTGACTACGCCGATGTTAATGGCGACGGAATAATTGATGTAAAAACTACAACCAACGCTTTGAAAATGTTGGAAGTGGATGAGTTGGGCTTGGATCCGGCTGATCGTAATTTATTACAATCGATTCTGGAAAATTATGGCGATAATCCCGTTGGATTAACAACAATTGCGGCGTTGACTGGCGATGAAGCGACGACAATTGAGGATTTTTATGAACCATATTTGCTACAAATTGGTTTTATCGAGCGCACACCGCGTGGTCGTCGAGTGACAATTAAAGCAAAGCGACATTTGGAGAAATAGTTATCGTATTCTTCGGCTTTTTGTGCTTTAATAAAAACCAGACAAACTTAACTAGGAGCCGCCATGGGCAAAAAACAAGCAACGACATCACCAGTTAAGAACTCTAAAGCTAGGCGCTGGCTACGACGATTTATAATTTTGATAGGAATTTTGGCTGGTTTGTGGCTAGTCAATTTTTTAACTTGGCTGCCGGCGTATGTGGAAGTGTGGAATATGGCACGAGATCCAATGGCTGAAAAGGGCGTTTTGGGCTTAAAGCTGAAATCGTCACGCGAAAGACATCGCATACCTACAGAACGCGGATTTTTAAAAAAGAGTACATCTCTATCAGTTGATAGATATTATGAGATGCCCCAGAATGAGTCGGTGAGTGATTTGTTAAATAGATTGCAACGATACGCTGAAGATTCTGGCTGGAAGCTAGACAAAGAGAGGTCTGGGGAGGAATATTTTGTAGGATATAAAGATATAGAGGGTAGGGAATACTCTCTCTGGGTTAGCGTTATACTAAACGATAAGTATAACAATGGTGTTCATATAAGTGTTGAGGGCTTGGGTGATTAATATGAAAATTAGAGTTATTATATTATCTTTCTTTGTAGCTATTATTTATGGCCTTTTTATACAACAGTCGGCACAAGGCGAGGTTGTTCCTTATAATTACGCAGGAAAGAAACTTACGATTACATTATTAGGCGATTCTTATTCAGCCGGAAATGGCGCTGATGGGTATGAATATGGTCCTGCTGTCTGTCATCGCAACAGTAATAACTGGGCGGAAATGTATAAAAGATGGCTAAGCAATAACGGACTGTCAGTAACGCTTATAAATCGCGCTTGTTCTGGAGCTAAAATTAATGCCTTCTTGAAGGATAAGAATGCGGGTAGTGTTGTAAAAACGATTAGTGATGATCTGGGCAAGCTAGCGACGAATGAACAGATTATTAAATATGCAGAAGACAGGGATATCTGCAATATTAAACCGAATAATGACTTAAAAGTTGCTTATAGGATCATAAGTAGTGCGATTGGCTCTAAGCGCGGAAAAAATCAGAAAAGAGTTAATATAAGATGTAATTATACGATTCGACGACAACTTGATAGCGTGGATCGCAGCACGGATATGGTAATGATGACGATTGGTGGAAATGATTTGGATTTTGACGGCATTGTTAAGTCTTGTTTTACTGCTGTGATAAGATCTGCTTCAGATTGCAAAACAAAGATAAATGACGCAAGAAATAATATGGAAGATTTAGAGCTAAATCTTAGAGGCATTTTATCATCGCTTAATTCTCGTTTACGTCCAGATGCGAAAATAGTTCTCTTAGGATACCCGCTACTAGCACTTGATAATGGCGAGAAGCTATCCGATTTTTCGGTTGCTAGTGAAGTGCGCAAGTTGGGGTTGGAAGGTAATTTACGCCAGAAAAAGGCGGTTGAGGAATATAATAAAAGCCTCGGTAAAGAGAAAGTGATTTTTATTGATAGTTTGCCAAAGCGGTTTTCTGGACATGAGCCAGACGCCTCAATATTTAAGAAGAATCACGATCGTTGGATTCATGAATTCCTTGAGCCAAATGCATTCAATATGAGCTCGTGGTATCACCCGAACTTCTTTGGGCATAGTAATTATATGTCAGCGCTTCGCGAAAAAGTACCACTGCCTAATTTGGTGAAACCAATAACGAAAACGAATGGCGATATTGATGTAGTATTTGTTATTGACACGACTGGTTCGATGGGTAGTTCAATTAGTGCTGTTAAAAATAACATTCGAAATATAGTTGAGTCGATCAGTTCGAAAACCAAGAGTGCTAGATTTGCACTAGTTACTTATCAAGATCATCCGTGTTGTGGCGGAAGCTCGGATGACTATCCGTCCAAAATTGAGACAGATTTTACGAGCAATGTCGAGGCGCTTAACAAGGCTGTTAATTTTATTCAACTCGGTAATGGTGGTGACTGGAAAGAATCTGTTTATTCTGGTATTAAGACAGGGCTGAATCTACAATGGCGAGCGGGAGTAAAGAAGATTATGATTGTGATTGGTGACGCTCCAGCCAAGGACCCAGAACCAGTTACTGAGCTAACCGAACAGTCTATCGTTGATGCTGCTTATGCTGTTGACCCAGCTCAAATATATATTATTGATACTTCTGGATATAATGCAATGGCGTCTGTGGTGTCTTTGGCTGAAAGAACGGGCGGCGCATATTTACAAGCCGATGATAGCAATAAGATCGTTGATCGAGTTAATGCGTCGGTTGAAAATGTGACAAACAAACCGAATGCCTGGATAAATCGTCAATATGTGGCGAAAATTGGTGACACATTAGAATTGGATGGCGCTGGTTCTTATTCGGCAAATGGTAAAATCGTGAAATATGAATGGGATGTCGATCAAGACGGCGTGTATGACATGACGACAGATAAGCCTTTTGTCAATTATACGTTTACTAAGGAATTTTCTGGGCTGTTAACACTTAGGGTGACTGATAGTTCTGGACTAACGAACGTAGCGACGACGACTTTGACGGTTAGCGATGACGGCGATGAACATGAACGGGAATTTGACAATTGTCCAGATGTAGCGAATCCAGATCAAGCGGATTATGACAAGGATGGAATTGGTGATGCTTGTGATTCTGATCCGGGATATTTGGAGGAATATGGATATTATCAGATACTAGAATATGAAAAGAACCAAGCGAAGAAAGATGATAGTAAAAAAGAAAATACAAATCGTAAACCTGTTGACGTGTCTTTGAGTAATAAAGTAAACGGTGGTGACAAAAAGAAAATAGCTACCATGGATTCTGGCGGTAAAGACGTAAAACTTCAGGAAAATAGTAGCGTGAATGAGGTGAAGTCGGAGGAAGCTCGGAAGAAGCCTAAGGATAATAATGAAGACAACAGGGGTGGATTGTCGTGGTTTGGTATTGCTGCAGCTGTAGGAATGGTTGCAATCAGTGCAGTAACAATAGCTATAAAAGTT
The DNA here is from genome assembly GCA_938041005.1 of uncultured Candidatus Saccharibacteria bacterium. Lineage (GTDB taxonomy): Bacteria > Patescibacteriota > Saccharimonadia > Saccharimonadales > Saccharimonadaceae > Nanosynbacter. Next base: position 4,891 of record CALHZJ010000060.1, read on the forward strand.
TATCGCCAAAAAACAAGGCTATCTTAAGTTCTGTCGTGTTATAATATAGGCATGAATCCACAAACATCCTCGTCAGAAGATTTAACGCAGCCTGTTGCGTATGATGCTGATGGTCGACCACTATACCATCATCCACCACAGACTGGTCGTCCGGCTCCGGTTGTGGCGCAGACTAATTCTTATGTGACGGCAAGACCAGAAATTATTGATGGGGAGAATTTTGATCCGCGATTGCGTAGCCAATATGCTAATGAACCGCAAGTCGTACATGTTGCCAGGGATATTGACCCGAAGCCGTTTACTATTAGTGACGACCTGAAGCAAAAACACGAAAAATCAGTTCAGCAATACCCGAATCTCAATTTGAGCGAAGGCGAATATATTATTTTGGATATTAAACGCCATCCAATTGGTATGCTGATCCCGACAGGAATCTCGGTTTTTTTGGTGGTGATGATCATGGTGTTTGTGATGTTTTATCCGTCAATTGCTCGTGACGCAATTATCTCGCCGATGCCTTCGCTGACCGATGTGTTTGGCGTGGCGATGTTGCTTATTGGGTTGGTGGCGCTTGGCGGTGCGGTGTCTTTGTGGATATATTTGCAGAATCATTTTTACATGACCAACGAAAGTGTGATTCAGGAAATCCAGGGTAGCTTATTTTATAGGCACGAGCAAACGGTGAGCTTAGGTAGTATTGAAGATGCAAGCTTCCGCCAATCTGGAATTATTCAGACTCTTTTCAATTATGGCACGATTCGCCTCAGCACTGAGGGTGAAGAAACGACATATATATTCCATTTTGTGGCAAATCCACGCAAGCAAATTGCGATAATCAACAATGCCATTGAAGACTTTAAGAATGGCCGTCCTGTTTGTGATGATTAGCTAATTATTTGTGGCGACTTTCTTTTACGTAGTCGTCTTCATCGACAAGCGTCGCAACGAGTTTGTATGACTTACATTTTCCGTCATTACAATTTGAAGATTCATAACGATAACTGCTGTCTTTTTCGCCAATTTTCTTACCTTGCGGATCTTTTAACAACGCTGGATCCATAGTCGGAAGCGTACCTTCTTCTAACTTCTCTGGGTAATAGCCATTTTTAACGTAAAAACCTTCTTCCAGGCTATAATGCATGGCGTTAATCGCGGTGCGTTTTTTGGCGTTGTTTGATTCGTTGGTCAATTTTGTATATTGTGAGAAACCTAAGATTGCGATGATAATCAAGAAAGTTGCTACAACCAAAAGTTCAATAATAGTAAAACCGTTTCGCTTATTCATGAATGTAATTATAGCAAATCTTGCGACAAATCGGTATAATAAAGGAAGTAACTAAGGAGGGAATGCTATGGCAAAATCAGACAGTAAAACAGTAAATCCAGAAAAGTCAAGTCAGGCATCGGATAAAAAAGTTGATGAAGGTAAGCTTAAGGCGCTTGGTCTAGCAATGGATCAAATCACCAAGCAATTTGGCGACGGATCAATTATGAAATTGGGCGAGGCTCACAAAGTTGATGTTGAAGTAATTCCTTCTGGTGCTTTGAGTTTGGATTTGGCGCTTGGCGGCGGATATCCAAAAGGTCGTATCATAGAAATCTATGGTCCAGAAAGCTCGGGTAAGACAACATTGACGCTTCACGCTATTGCAGAGATCCAGAAGCAGGGTGGAACGGCGGCGTTTATTGATGCTGAGCACGCTCTCGATCCAGCATATGCTAAGCGTCTGGGTGTGGACACGGAAAATTTGTTGGTTTCTCAGCCAGATAACGGCGAGCAAGCATTGGAAATTACGGAGACGTTGGTTCGTTCGAACGCGGTGGATTTGGTGATAGTTGACTCAGTGGCTGCCTTGACGCCACAGGCTGAAATTGATGGCGATATGGGCGATTCTCATATGGGTCTTCAGGCTCGATTGATGAGTCAGGCTCTACGTAAATTGACGGGAATTATCAATAAATCAAAAGCCACGGTGATCTTTATCAATCAGATTCGTATGAAAATTGGCGTGATGTTTGGCAATCCTGAAACGACAACTGGCGGTAATGCGTTGAAGTTTTATGCGTCGCAGCGAATTGATATTCGTCGAATTGGTCAAATTAAAGTTGGCGATGATATTATTGGTAATCGCACGAAAATTAAGGTTGTGAAAAATAAGATTGCACCGCCGTTCCGCGTGGCTGAATTTGACATTATGTACAACGAGGGAATTAGTAAAACTGGCGATATTCTGGACTTGGCGGCAACGCACGGTATAGTTGAAAAGTCGGGTGCGTTTTATAAATATAACGGCGAAACGATTGGTCAAGGACGCGATAAAACGAAGACTTATTTGAAGGAAAATCCTGAGGTTTTGGCGGAAATTGATCAGAAAGTGCGTGATAAAGTGAAGGAGGAGGAAAAGTAATGCGAGCAGTAGAGTCCAGATATTCAGCCGAACACCACATGGCGTCAGTTAATCTTATTTTTGATAACGAGCAGACTGCTTACATTCGAGAACTGTCGGAAAAAATGAATCTTGATTTCGGTGAGTTTATTCCACACGCAACGCTGATTAATGTAACTGAGCAGGATATACCGCGTCTCAAGTTAGCTGCCGCTGCGTTGCCGTCCCTAGACAAACTGATACTTGACGGTGTCAACTTCTTGCCAGATGAAGCTGGTAATTGTGTTTGGGTTGAGTTGCGCGTACAGAAAACCTCCTGGATGGTTGAAGTGCGTCGGAAGTTGCTTGAAATGCTGGACGATATTCATCCGGGGCTGGATATCGATGGATTTCGTCCACACATTACGATTGGGTGCGTCGAGGCTGGTACGCTTGGCGATGTCGATATGAGCGCCATTCCGCGCCAGCTGCCGGTTATTACTAAGCCGCGTGCTGCTGCTTGCTATAACGGCATGCATGGCAAAGTGGTTGAGGTGGTCGAATAGTCCACCAGTAGCTAGCGCATAGTTTTGGCGCTATAATAGTTTTATGAAAATCACCGATATTTCTCTTCAGGCTCGTGATAAAAATCGCGTCAATGTAAGCGTTGACGGGAAATATCGTTTTAGCTTGGACGTATTTCAGGTCGGCGAGCTAGGCATTAAGATTGGTCGCGAATATACGGAAGAGGAAATTTCGAAACTAGAAGACGATAGCCAGTTTGGCAAATTGTATGCTAGGTCTATAGAATATTGCTTAATGCGTCCGCGAGCCATCAAAGAAGTGCGCGATTATCTGCGTCGGAAAACACTAGCCACTCGTCGACGTTCAGCGAAAACTGGAAAAATTATTGAACATCCTGGAGTGAAGTCGGAGATTACTGAGCGCGTCTTGGGTCGTCTTATTGAGAAAAAATATTTGGACGATGAAAAATTTGCTCGATTTTGGTTTGAGCAGCGGTTCATGAAAAAAGGCGCCAGTATTCGTCGTTTGAAATTGGAACTGGCGCAAAAGGGAATTGATAATACAACGATTGAGTCGTTAGTTAAAGAGAATATTCGCTCTGATGACGAGGAATTGCAGAAGGTTATTGCTAAAAAACGTTATCGATATAGCGATCAGCAGAAGTTAATGCAATATTTGGCTAGGCAGGGTTTTTCTTACGACGACATTAAGAAGGCTCTTGAAAGCTCAAAAGATTAATCAACTTTTGTAGATTCTGGTTGCGGACGAGGCTGCTTACGGAATGGATTTTCGTATGAATTTATCTGCGGAATAGGTGTTTTTTCGGCTATGTGCGAGATAGTTGCTGATTTTACAATTATTTTATCGTCGGTTACTTTTATAATCTGAGAACGATGAATAAGTAGTTCTGTATCGCCAAAACTTTTCAAGAACGGTCGCCGAATTCGAAGTTGTTGTATAATAAAATTTCCAGCCGCCAATGTATATCCGATAACTTTTCCGATTTTCTTATTTTTCTCATCAATAACCAACTTGTCTTTTAATGTAAAATTGATGTCATAAATTTCTTTTATAGTGATCACATCATCAATGCCGATGATCTCATCTGTTGAATCGATAATCATGCCGAGTGGTCCAATCTCTCTGACGTCGTCAATGCGAAGTAAACTAGGGTGTTGGTCCAAAAGTCGCCCCTCGAGCTCATATGCGATTATAGACAGATTCCTCGGATTGATAATTTCCCGCGATGTTCGCGCCAGTTCGGATCCCGTCTGAAGACTCATGACAGGAATATCAAGAAAACGATCTGCGGATATAAGCATGACTATATTATAAACGGTTACGTTCTATTCGGCAAACGGATTGGAGCGACCAGCTGGCAGGCTAAACGAGTCGTTTGCTGAAGTTGACGGTCGGAAGTCTTTAATAATTTGCATGGTTTTTTTATCGAAACTTATTGATGCGGTTTGTGGTTCTTCGGTAGGAACCGCTAAAAGTCCGCTCAAAAGAAATATCGCGATTGCTACGCCTCCGATTACGACAACGCTATATATTATCACATGAAATCGCCACAGGAATTTGGACAGTGATTTTACGATTGGCTCGAGCTGTTCTGATATTGATGGACTCATCGTGTATAAACCTTTACTTCAAGTGATTGGATTGATATTTCATGATTATTTGCGCCTCTGGAAATTGACACGCCTGAAAGCTGCATTCGAGTGACATTTTTTTCAATAAGACTAAGGAAATGTAGGAATTTCGTGTAATCTATATGGTCTCCCAATTGAATTGATACGAAAGTGCTTTTCACTCCAGCAGGGCTGGCGGATGTTTGCTTGCTAGGTTCCGTTGTCTTAGCGGAAGTTGTTGGTTCGTTTTGGAAAGAGAAAGATTTAATCGGAATGCCGGCGCGGTCAGCGTAGGTATTTAGATCTTGGATGATTTGATTCTGATATTGATAAAGTTTAGATTCTGAGACGATATTCTTTGCTTTTTTAACCGTGTCGGAATTGCGGTCGAGCTGAGATTTCGACGCTAGCAAACTTTGTATTTTTGCATCAACTGCAATTGCTTCTGTTTGCATTTTTCCGACTTCTTCTGATGTTTTGCTTAGGAATGAATAGGCGAAAATAACTAGTCCTACCATTGCTGATAATATTATGAGCAATAATAACGACAAGATGATTCGCGCGATACTGGCATTTAGAACTTTTTTCATTGCTTTAAGACCTCTGGCTTTGGCGTAACGCTAATTGTTATAGTGATTGGATAATCCGCAGGCTTGTCTGACGATTGGTTTCCGCCGCTATAAACAACAGTCTCCAGGTGAACGTCGCTAAATATTTCTGACTTTTCTAAGCTGGTTTTTATTCGAATAGCGTCATCCTTGTTTTTTCCAAGAGCTGTTAATGACAACGGCTTATCTAGCGCTGAAGTGTCTAGTGTTAGAGAATCCAAAACCATGCCTGATGGTATATATTGTGCAATTTTTGGGATAATTGTAGAGTAATGGGCCTCGCTGTTAATGATTACTTTAGCTGAATCAAGATCTTTCTTGAACTCGCTAACTTCTTTTTGCGTCGATTGATATTGAGCAAGCTTAGCATTTCCTTCGTCGATGTTAGCTTGAGCTGAGGTGCGGCTATTTTCTAAGAATAGATAAAATCCGCCAATAGTTAAGAATAGCAAGCCTGCAAATATTAATGATATGATGCAATACCGTCTTAAGATGACATTTACTCGTCCGGCGCTGATTTGCTTTTTTTCTTGAGGAGGGAGAAGGTTAATCATAAATATCCTCCTGCTTGATTAAGGCTAGTCCCGCAACTGGTGATAGCTGGGAGCGAAGCTGCTTTGCTGGCTGCTCTAGTCCATCGAAATTGAGCATTTGCCACGGACTTGCCACGCGCGCTGGCATTAATAGCTCGTTTGTGAAAAAATCACCAATTCCTGGCAAATTACCGCCGCCACCAACTATGAGAACTTGCTCGATTTTTTTCTCATCAGGGAAGCGGTCTGTGTAATATCGCATAACGCGCTTAACTTCGTTGGTCATTTTTTCCAAACTTGGGCGCAAGGCTCCTGCGATTCTGGCTTGCCTTGGACCGGGATTTAATCCGTTTAATACCTTAAATTGATGAGCTGTCTCAATCGGTACATTCATTTTTTTAGCTAAATTTAAGGTGAGTGAATAGCCGCCAACATTTAAGCCGCCCGTCACACGTATATCAGAATCTAGAATCGCGATATCTGTAGTTGATGTGCCTATGTCGACAATAACAGTAGGAAGCATTCCTTCTTCTGTGCGCTTCAGAAGTCTAGCGATTGCGCTGATGTTCGGCTCAATTATTGCAACTTCCAGGCCGCATTGTTTTGTGGCGTCTAACATACTGTCGATCATTTTCTTTGGTGCAGCACACATTAGTACGCTAAGTTCATCTTTCGTGCGATTGATGATTCGATAGTCCAAATAAAGAGAATCTAATGGAGCTGGAATGTATTGTTCGGCTTCCAAATTTACCGCACTGCGAATATTGCTCTCTTCTTTCACGGGCAGGCTAAATGTCCGCGAAAATGTTCGGTTGGTTGGTATGCCCAGCGCTACGCGATTGCTGTTAATTTGTCCTACGACGTTTTTCTTCAATAACGTTTTGATATTCTGTGCCAAATATTCAGTGTTGTCTGCAGAATTTCCGTCGCTTTTTTGAGAATCGAGGTTAATCGATCCATACCCATGAACTAGCATCCGATTTCTATCAATCGACATTACTTTTATGCTTGTTCGGCTGATATCTAGACCGATGATTGGTTTTTTTCTATAAAATATGCTCGACACGTTATTATTTTCCCACCTATATGTCAGTATTATAGCATAAGCTTTTTTGAAAAACTATTATTCCTTA
>CALHZJ010000061.1 GCA_938041005.1 uncultured Candidatus Saccharibacteria bacterium
AGGCGAGAGGGAGTTATAAACAGTAATGAAATCAGCTAATAAATCCAACAAGAATAAAGAAACTATTCGTATACGTCAGCGCCGACGAGGTTGGTTGACGTTTGTCAGAATGTGCCGATATGGCATCAATAACTTTAGCCGTAATGCCTGGCTAACGATTGCTGCGACTGCGGTGATGAGCGTCACGCTGATTATCGTGTTTATAACATTATCAGCGCGTCAGGTTTTGGTTGATACTGTTTCAAACGTTTCCAAGCGTGCCGATATGTCAATTTACTTAAAGGGCGACACGCCAGAAAAAACGATTAAAACGATCAAATCCCGAATTGAAAAATTAGATAATGTCGATAGCGTTAAGTATATTTCCGCAGAAGAAGCGCGCGAAAAGCAAGCCGAGCAATATAAGGACAATCCAGATACGCTTGAGGCGATTCGTGAGTCTAGTAATGAGATGTCGGCAACGCTTCGTGTTTCCGTGAAGGAATTGAACAACCAGCAATCATTAAATAATTTTGTTAAAACAGATGATCTGTATAAAAAATACAAAGATCCTAACAGGGAACCATCATTCTCAGGTGAGCGCCAGCAAGCTATTAAAACAGTTGGTAGTTGGGTGAGATTGGCGAGTATCGGCGGTTCAATCGCTACAGTTGTTTTCGTGGTGATTTCATCGCTTGTGGTCTTTAATACCATTCGCATGGCAATTTTTAACCGCAAGGACGAGATTGAGATGATGAAGTTGATTGGCGCAGAACGCAGTTTCATCAGGGGTCCGTTTATCGTTGAGGCTATAATGTACGGATTTATCGCGGCAATTATCGCAACGGTGGTTGGGTATGGGCTGTTAATTTTTGCACATGATCCGATGGTAAAGTACGGAATTCCTATCGATAATCTTTTGAATCATCTAAAAATGTACGGCGTACTGGTTTTCTTGAGTATGATTCTGGTCGGCGCGGCAATTGGCGTAGCGTCATCTTGGGTGGCAACTCGCAAATATCTTAAGTTGTAAAAGTCCTTGACATACTGATTATGCTTATGCTAACATAGACGTATGAAACTACGGTCCACCACACCAGTTTCGGCATCATTAGTCAGCAGAGCGTCTCTGGTGGCGATGTCTGCATTGCTCGCTGGATCGGGCATTTTTGGCTTGGCATCACACGTATTAGCTCGCGACTATAACGCCGAAATTCAGGCAAAACAACAAGAAGCAGACAATTATAATTCTGAGGCTTCGCGCTTGGGTGAGATGGCTGATAGTTTACAGGCAGAACTTGATAAGATAAATGGACAAATATCAGCTATTCAAGCGCAGATTTCTGATAGCCAAAAGAAGATTAATAGTCTTAATGATCAGATAAAAAAGAACGAAGAGCTAATTAAGCACAATCGTAAAGCGATGGGGCGAATTTTGGCGGATTTGTATGTTGATGATCAGATTTCGCCGCTGGAGATGCTCGCTAGCTCAAAAAATATTAGCGATTACATCGATAAGCAAGAACAGCGTAATTCTTTGAAAACTTCATTGAATGATAAGATCAAAGAAATTAAGTCTTTGCAGAAAAATCTGGAAGAGAATAAGAAGTCTGTCGAGAATACGCTTCGCGACCAAGAATTGCAGCGCAATGCGATGGCGGCTAAGCAGTCTGAGAGGGCAAAACTGATTACTGACACGAAGAATGACCAAAATAACTATGCTGCGCTGGCTCAGAAGCGCAATTCTGAAGTAGCTAAGTTGCGAGAAGAGCAGGCTGCAGCCAACCGACGAGCTCTTGGTGGCAGTAATGTTTCGATTCCAGGCGGCGTACCCGGCGGTGGCGGTTATCCTGGCGTTTGGGCGAGTGCTCCGCTTGACGCTTATATCGATCCGTGGGGATTATATACGCGTGAATGCGTGAGCTACGTGGCTTGGAAAATTCATAGCACTGGACGATATGTTCCGCATTTTGGTGGCGCAGGCAACGCAAATCAGTGGCCGTCAACTGCAGCGCGCTATGGTATTTCTAGCGGCTCAACGCCAAAAGCTGGCGCGGCAGCCGTGATGAATATTGGATATTACGGACATGTTATGTATGTTGAGTCTGTCAATGGCGATGGAACCATTACCGTTAGCGATTACAATTTTGCCTGGGATGGATTATACAGGCACTACACACGCTCAGCTTCAAGATTGACATACGTTTACTTCTAATCAGCAAAAGTGATATATAAAAACGCTCGTGTTAAACGGGCGTTTTGTAGTATAATAAGCATATGGTTACGGGAGAAAAAAGACAGCAATTAAGTTGGTTTTTGACACTTGTTATTGTGGCTATTGTTAGCTTTGTGGCGGGAGCTCGCTCTGATGCGTTGTTTGCTAATGTGGCGTCGGTATTTGGCGTTAGAACTTCAAATAAGACGATTGACTTATCTAGCGTTCAAAAAACATATCAAGAACTGATTGCTAATTATGACGGAAAATTGGATACTCAAAAGTTAATTTATGGCGCCAATCGCGGGCTAGTTGAAGCGGCTGGCGATCCACATACGGCGTATATGGATCCTGACGAGACGAAGGAATTTGACAAGTCATTAAGTGGTCAAATTGGTGGTGGAATTGGTGCGGAGATTGGTCTTAGAAATAATAAGCCAACTATCATAAAACCTCTGGAAAACAGTCCAGCTCAGAAGGCGGGAATTAAGGCTGGCGAGGCGATTGTTAAGGTGAATGACGAGGCTTCTTCTGATTGGTCGGTGGAAAAAGTTGTGAGTAAAATTCGCGGAGAAGTTGGTACGTCTGTTAAATTGACGTTATTAAGCGATGGTCAAACGCGTGAGGTGTCGGTTGTGCGTCAGAATATAGTTTCTCCGGCAGTAGAGTCGGAAATTGACGGAGAAATTGGTATTTTGAAAGTTAACCGATTTGGCGATGATACAGTAAGCTTGGCCAGGAAATACGCTTCGGAGTTTGTTGAGAAAGGCGTTAAGAAGGTTATTTTGGATCTGCGAAACAACCCGGGCGGAACGGTTGGAGCTGCTCAAGGGCTATTGGGCATTTGGCTAGACAATCAAATAGCTATGACCGAGCGACGGGGTTCTGAAATTGTTAAAACGCTGCATACGACCGGAACGCCAATTCTGGGCAATATAAAGACCGTGGTGCTTATTAATGGCAATAGTGCCAGTGCTAGCGAAATTACGGCTGGGGCGCTTCGTGAATACGGAAAAGCCACGCTGGTTGGGCAGAAGAGTTACGGCAAGGGAAGCGTACAGATTGTGCTTGGACTACCCGGCGGGTCGCAAATGAAGGTTACGGAAGCCAGATGGTACACACCAAAGGGTAAAAATATAGATAAAACTGGTATAGAACCTGATGTAAAAGTTGATCTTTCGTCGGACGATGTCAATAATAACATAGATCCGCAGATGGATAAGGCGAAGTCGTTATAAAGCTTGTGTTTTTGGGCTGGACAACATAAAATGGAGATAGTATGAACGGACAAAAAAAGAAGATTTTACTAGTTGAGGATGATATGGCTCTGTCTGCGGTTTATAGGTCGCGATTAGAGATTGAAGGGTTTGATGTTAGAGAAGCTAACAATGGAGAAGACGCCCTGTCTGCCACTGTTGAATACCGTCCAGATTTGATTCTTTTGGATGTGATGATGCCAAAGATTAGCGGCTTTGATGTCTTGGATATTCTTCGCAATACACCAGAAACTGCTAACGTGAGGATTATTATGCTGACGGCGCTTAGTCAGCCGAAGGATAAGGAACGCGCTGAGAGTCTGGGCGTTGATGATTATTTGGTGAAATCCCAGGTTGTAATTGGCGATGTTGTGGCTCGTGTAAAACATCACCTAGGCGTTCAATAGAAGCTAAGTTGAGTAAAAGAAGTCAGCCTCTATGGGGGGTTGACTTTTTAATTGTTTTTTGGTATAAATGAAATATATATGGAAAACTTAAAACAAACACAGAACCACGAACAAAAACAACTAACGCCGGAATATAATGTAGTTAAAAATTTTCCTACTGACACTACTAATCTAGATAGTACAAGATATCCACTAACTATTATTCGCAGTGGTAAAGACGGAGAGGACGTTAAGCGTGACGAAGGCTGGTATCCTAGTGATATGTCGGCGGTTGTGTGTGACACTGGTTCCAAGAATGGTATTGGTCAGATTAAGCTGTGTATGAAAGTATATAAAGTGTTTGAAGCTGGTATTGAAACTGAGATTGTGCCGTTGGAGGACATTCAGGGTCTAAGAGCAGATGAAGGTTATATTGAGTATCTTTATGGAAAAACTCCTGAGAAAATGATTGAAGAAGGAGCAGAGGCCGCTGGGCGGAAACATCCGGTTGGTGGTGAGATTGAGTCTTTGGCTCCAGGGGTAGGCTCAGACTCAGGCGCAGAAACCCCAAGTAATGGCTTGGTTGAAGATAATACCTCTGATCATGAGAAGTCTTTAGCGGATAAAAAAGTTATTTCTGCAATGGGAGGTTTGGCTGTTAAGGCTGCTGGAATTAAAAAGCCAGTAGAGACGGGGCTAGATGAAAGCAATAGCCCAGAGCTAGATCGTTTTGGCGAGAGAGTGCGAAAACTGATGAAGCCTCTAGAGACTGATGTAGACGGCATGCCTTTTGAAGACGAACCCGTGCGAGTGAACTATGATTATCTATACGATCCGAATTATGTGCCGTCAAATAATGTAGAGGACGCTGCCGTTAGAAACCCAAAAGGAGTTCCTGTATCTGAGAAGAGCTTTAATGCTGCGAAAAAGGCTATTGATAATCTAGATACGAATCTATCGTTGAAGCAAATAATTAATCCCGAGGGGTCGCTTGACTCTAAAGCGATCATAAATAACATTAGAGCTAGTCACCTTACGCGTTGCCGCTTGTTTGAATATTTAACCTCCAGTCTTGATAGGTTGGCGGTCGTTAATCCAGGTGCTTTGGCAGACAGAGTTCTTCGTAACCCAGAGGATAATCTAAAATCTCCTAATTATCTCGGGGGTGATTATTATGCGGGTAAAATGCGCAGTCGTGAATATACTGTAGTGCTGGCAATTGCTATGATGGATGGCTCATTTAATGTAGACAGACAAGACGAAGTGGTTACTCATTACAGGGGTGGCAAAAAGAGACGTGGTATGCATAGGGATTCTGCAAGGGCACTTCTCGAATATGTAAGAAATAATTATTAATAATAAAATAACTCCGTATTTACCGGAGCTATTTTAATAAAAAGTTTTTACCGATTAA
>CALHZJ010000062.1 GCA_938041005.1 uncultured Candidatus Saccharibacteria bacterium
CGGAAAAATTCTTCTGGCGCATTAAATGCCAGCATCTGCAACGCAACGTCATTCTTATCGCGCAAGGTCAATTTCACATGTTGCCCATCCGCACCCATTCTCCTCACGCTCAAAACCGTCGCTTTGGTTATCTTCAATATAGGCTCCGCGTTACCATTGCCAAACGGCTCCATCTTTGCCAAATTATCAATCAGCTCCTCATTAATTTCCGAAAAATCGTCAATCTCAACGTCAGCTCTCGGCAGTAGATACAATTCTTGGTTTTTCAATTGCAATGAGTCGTAAAACTCATTCACCCGCCTACGAAAATCATCAATTCTCTCAGTTGCCAACGTCACACCAGCCGCTGCTCCGTGACCACCACCTTTAATAATGATGTCGTCAGCTGCACGAACCGCGTCAGCCGCGGAAAAATCGCCAAAACTTCGCGCCGAACCCGTAGCCTCATCGCCACGCTCGCCAATTATAAAAACCGGCTTCTTATATTTCTCAACCAACTTTGACGCCACGATTCCGATAACTCCGTGATTCCAATTGCCGCTATTCACCACCAAAACTCGATCATCAGTCATATTGTCCGCCTGCTGGCAAGCTTCGTCAAAAATCTCGTCCTGAATACTGCGACGCTTAATGTTCAATTCTTCCAGCTTTTCGCTAGCCTCCAACGCCTCCAGTCCGTCACTCGCCGTCAACATGTCCAGAGCATATTGTGCCGTCTCCAATCTACCCGCCGCGTTCATTCGCGGACCCAGACCAAATCCCAAATGCCTAGCATTAACCTTCTCCGGCTCAATTCTCGCCACTGACATCAATGCCTTCAAACCAGGACGCCTCTGCTTTTTCAAAACCTCCAAACCCCAATAGACATTCGCCCTATTTTCATCCGCCAGCGTAACTATGTCGCAAACCGTCCCCAGCGCCACCAGATCCAATAGCCACTTCTCGTAACCATCTGGCAACCCGTCCAGTTCGGTTTGTAGAGCCTGAACCAATTTAAACGCCACACCCGCGCCGCAAAGATCGCGGAACGGATATTTATGACCAGGAAACTTCGGATTGACCGCAGCAACACTCGGCGGTGGAGTATCGGCAACGTTATGGTGATCAGTCACCACCGTATCAATCCCTAGACTCGACGCATATTCAATTTCCGCATGGCACAAGCTTCCCGTATCAACCGTAACAATTAAATCCGCGCCCATATTCCGTACTTTATCAACGGCACCCATCGTCATTCCGTAACCCTCAACAAACCGATTCGGAATAAATGCACCAACCTCCTTAAAGCCAAACTTACCAAACGCATCCAACAAAATTGCCGTTGCACTCAGCCCGTCAATATCGTAATCGCCGTAAATAACAATTTTCTCACCCTCAGCGTGCGCCTTTTTCAAGCGGTCCACCGCTTTTCTCATATCTGGCAATAAAAACGGATCATGCTTTACTGACGCGTAATTCGGATGCAAAAATTCCTCACGCGCCGCACGCGTAGTCAAGCCTCGAGCCGCTAAAATTTTCTCAAATAATGTCATTAGTCTTTATCAGCCATGCCGCGCTTTGATCGCGCTGAATATTGCTGAGATTTAATCACCATACTTTGCAATTCCTTAAAAATTGGGAATTGTTTATTAGTGAAATACGTACGTGAGTTACCTTGCTTTTCACTCTGCAAAAATCCAACCTTTTCTAGTCGCTTCAATTCTCGTTGAATGTTTCCAGGATCTTCCTTAATTAGCTTTGCTAATCCGCGAACATGTGTGTGAAAATCAGGATACTTAGCGTATACTACTACAATTTTTCGCCGCACCCTAGATGTAATAAAAACGTCTAACATAACCTCCCTAACGCATCTTTCTTAATTAAAGTTTATCACAATTTTACAACACCCGACAAGTTTTTTACTTCCAATTCAAAATAACCTGATTAATTTTCGCTATCGTTTCCTCTTTGGACGGCAATGTATTATCCTCATAATAATGATTTAATCCCATAAAATTCTCCTTCACATCCAAGATATGCATTTCATCAACCGTCATGTGCAATTTATCCACCGCCGCCACGCCACAAAACGGCACCGCAATCACCAATTTCTCAATCCGAACTGACTTCAGAAAACTCAAAGCCACGTCCAAAACCGACAAATCATCACCAAAACCATCACTCGCCAGAATCACCACCCGATCCTTTAGCATATCCTTATCGATGATTCCACCATCGCCCAAAAGCCTATTCATTTTCTGATGAGCCTCGCGCTTTTTTTCTTCCAGATAACCGTGAAATTCACTAGTATATTCATTAATTTCACCGTCAGAAAATTGACTATTATACGTAAATTGCCCAAATTGCGACATCGCCCCAATGCTTAAACTTTCCCCAGGAATCTCAATCCCCTCGCTAAGCAGCATCATGAGAACACAATGAAGTTTCACTGCAATTTGCTCACCGATCAGCACGCCACCTTCGCCAATTGCAACCACCGCGCAGTTTTCATAGCGATACTTTTCCAGTACTTGATCAGCCAGAATTGCCCCAGCCTGCGAACGACTCTCAAAATACATATGCTTATTTTAGCATTTTTTTCGCGATATAATATGAACATGCATTACTATTTGGTTTCGCCAACAAGAATCGTCCGCGCCGACGCAAGTTCGTTTACATATTCTTCAGAGGAAAGACTGCCAACTGGAATGATTGTTGCTATAGAAATTGGCAAAATCAGTGCTATTGGTGTAGTCCTACAAGAAGTTCGCCAGCCTGATTTTGGAGTCAAGCCAATTAGTGAAATCGTCGAAGAATATCCCTTGCCAATCGAACTCGTTCAAACTGCTATATGGATGAGTAAATATTATGCCACGCACCAAGCAGCCGTATGGCAAACAATTTTACCCAGCGGATTATCTAAAAAACGTCGCTCAATTAACCAGTCCACCTCAGTTAATCCAGCAGAAAATCGAACAAAAAATGTATTCAC
>CALHZJ010000063.1 GCA_938041005.1 uncultured Candidatus Saccharibacteria bacterium
CGCCGTCAGCGTTGATGATGTTGGCACGGCGCTCGCGTTCTGCCTCGGCTTGTTTGGCCATGGCGCGCTTCATATCACCAGGAAGTTCGATATTCTGAATTTTAACGTTCTCGACATCAATGCCCCATTTGTCAGTTTCGGCATCAACAATTTCCTTGATTTGCTGGGAAATTTCTTCGCGCTTGGCAAGCAGATCGTCCATATCAACATTTCCGGTGACGTCGCGCAGTGCCGCTTGGGCAAATTGGCTAGTCGCGTAAATATAGTTCGTGGTTTCCAGCACGGCTTTTGGTGCGTTGATAACTCGGAAATAAACCACCGCATCAACGCCGACCGTGACGTTGTCTTTGGTGATGACTTCTTGTTTTGGAACGTCAATTGGAGTTGAGCGAATATCAACCAACATCATTGTCTGTAGACCTGGAATGACAACCCTTAATCCTGGTTCGCGAACGCCAGTAAATCGACCAAGCGTTAAAACCACGCCGCGCTGATATTGATTGACGATTTTAATGCCACCAAGCACATAAAGCCCGATAGATACTAAGATTATTACTACAAATGCTCCCATTTTTCCTCCTATTTATATAGATCTATTGTAGCATTTTGTGCGAGGAAAGTGTAAACGGCGGAGACTTTTTGGCTTTATGGATTTCGCGATATAATGGAAGTATGAGTGATAGTAGGCAGCCGCTGGCTGAACAGATGAGACCGCAGACGCTGGACGAGGTGATAGGGCAGAGTCATTTGCTTGGTGAGGGCGAGTTATTGAGGCGGATTGTTAAGAATGGCGAGCCGGTCAGTTTGATATTGTGGGGTCCGCCGGGAACTGGAAAAACAACGTTGGCGCGGATTATTGCGCGTGAAGTGAAGGCGGAGTTTATTGAATTATCGGCAGTTACAAGCGGAAAAAAGGACGTTGAACAAGTGATTGAACACGCCCGCCAAAACTGGAATTTAGAACTCAGGACAATTCTATTCGTTGACGAAATCCATCGTTTCAATAAGGCTCAACAAGACGCGTTTTTGCCGCACGTTGAGAGTGGGCTAATTACGTTAATCGGTGCGACGACCGAGAATCCGAGCTTTGAAGTCATCACGCCGCTACTGTCGCGTTCGCGAGTTTTAGTTCTTCAGCGATTGACAAAAGACGAGATTATATCCGTATTAAAAAGAGCGCTGAAAGTTCTGAAAAAGTCCAAGCAAGTTTCGCCCAAAGCTCTGGACTATTTGGCGGAATTATCGGATGGCGACGCAAGGGTGGCGCTGGGCAATTTGGAATTGGCGCTGAGTTTTAACGAAAAAGTAACGCCGGAAGTAGTTAAGGCGGCGGCTCAGAAGCGACTTCCGGGCTATGATAAAAAAGGCGATTCGCATTACGATGTGATTTCCGCTTTTATCAAGTCGCTAAGGGGCAGTGACGCGACGGCTGCGACGTATTATTTGGCGCGAATGATTGATGCGGGCGAGGATCCGAAGTTTATTGCTCGGCGGATGGTGATTTTTGCATCGGAAGATATTGGATTGGCGGGCAATGGTGCGCTGAGCTTGGCAATTGCAACATTTGAGGCTGTCGAGCGCGTCGGTCTTCCGGAGGCGAAGTATAATTTATTCCATTGCGCTATTGCTCTGGCTCGCAGTCAGAAGTCGCGTGAAATTACCGATTTAATGTATGGCGCTTTTGAATTGGCGCACAAATATCCGAATTCTCCCGTGCCGTTGCATCTCAGAAACGCTCCGACCAAATTGATGAAGGATTTGGGCTATAACAAGGATTACAAATGGCAAGCTGGTTTTAAGCATGACAAAGGATTTTTACCAGAGGAAATTAAGGATGTGGTATAATTGGCATATCGATATTCTTAAAAGGAGAAATTAATATGCAAGATCACGAACCTCAGCAGCCGCAATATGCGCAGATGCCGCAAAATACGGCTGCTATTCAGGCGATACGACCAGGAATTAGCGGCTGGTTAATGTGTTTTCTATTAATATTTGGAATGCTTGGAATTAGTTCTCTTGGCAGATTATACACTACAGTTGTCGAATTAGCCCCTATTGTCGCCCCTCTTACAAGTGTCCTTCTGGTTATTAGCGCCCTAGCGTCCATTAGTCTAAGTATTGCTACTGTAGCCCTGATTAGTTTACGCAAAAGAGCTGGTCGTGCATTAGCCATGGTGGCTGCTGTAGCTAATGGCTTGCATGCCTCCCTGTTCGAGATTAACATGATACCTAAGGCGATTGAAGATGGTTCAAATTCTACAGATCCTATAATTGCTCGGTTTTTTGCTGATTCGCAAGTACCTGAGGTAATACTGTCAACTCAAATATTCTTTTGTATAGTTTGTGCATTTTTAACTTTAATAGTTGTACTTTATTTCGCATTGTCGAAGCGAGTTAAAGTAACCTTGGTTGAATAGGGTTATTTCAAATCTTCGCGGAATAGTGTATGAAATAAAGATGTATAAAAATAGCCGCTCCATTACGGGGTGGTTATTTTTGTGCTTGACGCAATTATTGTTTCGCGGCGCGTTTTCGTTCGTTTGCGTCCAGATATCGCTTGCGAAGTCGTAATGATTTTGGTGTAACTTCCAAAAGCTCGTCATCTTCGATAAAGTCGATACATTGCTCCAAGCTAAACTGCGTAAATGGCGTCAATTGTACAGTTCCATCTGATGATTTGGAGCGCATGTTAGTCAAATGCTTGGCTTTACAAACGTTGATTTCGATGTCTTCTTGGCGATTATAGATTCCGACAATCATTCCGGCGTAAACTTCTGTTCCCGGTCCGACTAGTAATTCACCGCGCGCCTCCGCTGCTTGCAAAGCGTAAGGTGTTGTTGTGCCAGCCTCAAACGCGATCAAAACTCCATTGCGGGTTTTTGGCAATTTTCCGCCAAGCGGCTGATATCCGTGAGGCAGGGAATTCATAATCACCGTACCTCTGGTGGCTGTCAATAAAATGTTGCGCAGACCAATCAGCGCTCTCGTTGGCAAAATGTAAGTCAGGCGAGCAGCACCAGCGGTGGTCGTTTCCTGAGATTTCATTTCGGCGTGTCGCGCGCCAAGCTCTTGGCTAATCGCGCCGATGAATTCGCTTCCGACTTCAATTTGCAATTCTTCAATCGGTTCTTTTTCGACGCCGTCCTCGGTAATTGTAACAACTTGCGGTCGTCCAACCTCAAACTCAAATCCTTCACGTCGCATAGTTTCAATCAAAACGCTCAAGTGTAATTCGCCTCGCCCAGAAATCGTAAAGCCAATTCCGTTTTCCTCAACGCGTAGCGCCACGTTGGTTTCAAGCTCTCGCTTCAATCGGTCGCCAATTTGCCTGGATGTCGTAAACTCGCCCTCGCGTCCCTTCATTGGACTGGTGTTTGGTCCGAGGTACATGCTCAAAGTTGGCGCTTCAATGTCAATTGTTGGTAGCGCCTCAGGCTGTTCTTTGTCGGCAATCGTATCGCCAATATGCGCGTCAGCCACGCCAACCAGTGCCACAATGTCGCCAGCAAAAGCTTCGTCAAGTTCTTCACGATTCAAGCCGCGATAGCCAAAAACTTTCTCAATTCGCGCCGAGCCCGCGACTTCGCCATTTTTCATCAAACTGACTTGCAAGCCACGCTTAACGGATCCGCGAGCAATTCGCCCAATCGCGTATTTCCCCTGGAACGTGTCGTATTGTAAGCTGGTAACAAGCAATTGAAATGCGCCATCTTCTGTCACGTCTGGCGCTGGAATATCGTTGATAATCGCGTCAAAAATTGGCGTCAAATCCGCGTCTTCATCGGTGTTTGCAGGAATTTCTTTCCATGATTTTCCGTCGCGTCCGATTGCGTAATAAATTGGATATTGCAATTGAGAATCGTCGGTCGCTAGCTCCAAAAACAGATCGCTCAACTCATCTTCAACTTCGGCAATTCGCCTGGCTGGCTTGTCAATCTTATTGATAATCACGACAGGTTTCAGTCCTAGCTCAAGCGCCTTCGCTAATACGAATTTGGTCTGAGGCATCGGACCTTCCTGCGCGTCCACGATCAGCAGAACGCCGTCAGCCATATTCAGGGTTCGCTCAACTTCGCCAGAGAAATCGGCGTGTCCTGGCGTATCGATGATGTTTATTTTGTAGCTGCCGTAAAAAATCGACGTTTGTTTGGCGGTGATGGTGATGCCGCGCTCGTGCTCTTGATCGCCGGAATCCATGATCAATTCCTGGCTCATCTCGGCTTGGTTGTCGCGGAATGTTCGCGACTGCTTTAATAGTCCATCAACCATGGTCGTTTTGCCGTGGTCGACGTGGGCAATAATGGCAATGTTTCGAATCTTGCTAGCGTCCTTCATAAAAATATGGTCTGATATTAACACAGACCTTCCTTTAAGGTAATTATATCACGAAATAATAGAGGTGAAAAGTTTTTAGAAGATGGCGCTAAGAAGTGTATTTAATTATAGTTTGTGTTATTTTTTCGGTTGACATTAAATAAATAAAAAGTCAGTCTGGCGATGGCTGTGTTGATTTTTTATGTCCATATGATATAAATAATGAATAGCTTCATCAATGAGCTTATCGATATAAGAGATGACTATTAAGGAGAGGATAATTTATGTCTGGCGAGCTACAGCCTTTTGATACTGAAAGATATGTTGAAGAACTGAGTCGTATAATTGGGGAGCTTGGAGGCATCGCAACTAGAGTGTCAGGGTTAGGTACCGAAGTGAAAAAGCTTACATCGGAGGCTGAAGGTATTCTTGGAATATTGTGGTGTGTTGGGTGTTCTGACTGCGAAGAAGCGCCGTTATCTGATGAGGGTGCAGCGAGCAAACAGGCAATGCAGGACTGTGTTGAGGAAATGGAATCTTTGCCAGAAAATAGAGAATATTAGTTCGTTTGTCAATTTATAGCACAAGTTTCATGCTTGTTCCAATTATTAAAAATCACCCTGGAGTTGGGTGATTTTCTTATGGTGAAAAATTGTCAAAAATGGTGGGAAATACAGGGCTCGAACCTGTGACCTCACGAATGTGAATCGTGCGCTCTAGCCAACTGAGCTAATTTCCCGTAATTACATCTGTCGTTTTATCTAACGAATTCGTGATGTGAGCTAATTATAGTTCAGGTTTCAAGTCCTGACAAGCTACGCCAAGTGCATCCTATTGACTTTTTTACACAAGTGTGGTATAAATAAAAGTAGCTTTCGTTGATGAGTTGAGCAAATCCTCGTCCGAAAGTGAACTTTGACAGGCAATCGAACACAAGATGAGTTTTTATTTCTTTCTTAAGAATTATTGAGAGAGATGAAATCTCATCTTGTGCTAAAGAATAGTACATATCACGTTCCCGTGAGGATGAGAAGAAAGATGAAGTGATGGGCATTTTCTGGCGTATTCTTGGAAAGTCCGACTCTGGGCTTATTTACGGATCTAGCGAGAATCCTCGACCGCTACGGCGTGTAGACGCCGTGGAGGAGGATTTGCGCACCACCATGGAGCATTTTCTGGAGTTGAAGGACAGTCTTCGCCCCTGCATTAAGGAGGCGGAAGCAAAGCTCCTTGAGGCTGATACCTGTTTGGAAGACTGCGAGAAGAAGTTCGATGATCTTCTTCTGAACATCTATTATAATGGCGGCAACTTCTGGGAGAATAAGGATTCTTATCCTGAGGCTAGCGCTCTTTGGGACCAGCTACACGTTTCCGCGAGAGAGCGGACAGAGGCTCTGGAGGAGCTGCGCGAATGGAATCGAATATTCTACTTGGCGTATGGTTACAAGTACAAGTCTGAAATGTATAACTTGTGCTTCCATGTGAACGGGATGCTGATTTAAAGCGTCCATACATCTCGCCATGAGATCGCCATGAGAAAGGGTTGATAAGTATCTGTTCTACTTACGGTTGCCTGTCAACCCCTTCTTTGAAATATGAACTTATGTTATTAAAAATCACCCTAACTACGGGTGATTTTCTTATGGTGAAAAATTT
>CALHZJ010000064.1 GCA_938041005.1 uncultured Candidatus Saccharibacteria bacterium
GGGCGAGGTTGAAACCGCTTCAAGCAGCGAAGCAGAAGCCGAAGAGGCTGAGGCCACTGAAGCTGCTGATGTTGAAGTGCCAACTCCATCGAGCATTAAAAAGCAACCACGCGAGGCTGTCGTGGCGCAAGCCAAAGAGCTTGGAATCGAGCTGGACTACGAAAACGAAACTGCTGTCACCAAGCAGGTGATGGCTGACGCTATCGTCGCAGCTCTCAAGGCGCAAAAGGAAGCTGCCGAAGCAGCACCGGAGGCGTAGAACTTTCATGAGCGCCAAGAACTTCACCTCCCTGCACGATATCCGGCGAGAAGCTGGACTGTTGCGGCAGACCACCGACAAACACGTCATCGGTGAAGTTGATGGCGCGAATCGAGTGTTTTATGCATCGCAAGCACCGATTGTTGACCGCGACGGCGACGATGAGGTCACCAGGGCAGATGTCACCGCCTACGTTGACGACGACGCGGTGGCGGTTGAATCGGTGGACGCTGCCACTGGTGCTGTCGTCCTAGTCAAAGCACCGAAGCCAAACGCCAGAGTGATACTGGCCTACGAATTCTCGGCCATCGAGCAGGCAGAAATCGAGCGACGCAGGAAGTCGGCGGAGAACTGGCTGAAGCGGAAAGTCTCCCGAGTTTACAACTGGGCGACGCTGGACATGGCAAACTTTCCAGATGTATGGGAAGATGCAGTCAGACTTTATGCGGCCGCTTTGCTGCAAATCAGCGACTGGGGAACGAACGTTGACGTTGACGGCTCGAGCAAAGACGGCTACATGAAGCTGAAAACCGCCAAGAATATGATCGACGAGTGGGTCGAGGACGCGGCTAACCTAGATCCAACCGACCCAAACATTGCGGCCGCTACCTCGGGAGCGTTTGCCAGCGACGGCGACCTGGTCGGCCGAATTAAGGGAAACCGAGCGCCGCTAAGCCCCGAAGTCGAGTTCTTCAATAAGAGGCGGTAGTTATGGCGATTTATATCTCCGGCCACGTCGAGGGAGACACCCAGATAGCCCGGCAATTTATGGGGCTAGAAACCAACCTCGAGAATTTTCACAAGCCGCTCGACAAATCCCGCAAGCAGCTGCTGAAGACTACCGACGCGAACTTCGGCGTATCTGGTGCGTTGATGGGTGGCTGGCAGCCGAGAACGCAAATATACTCCTGGCCGCTTTTGCAGCGAACCGGGAGAATGCGCGGAGACTTCCGCTCCAGCGTTAAAGTGAGCCGCATGGAGATTTGGAATCCAACGCCATACTTCAAATACCATCAAAGCAACCGACCGCGCAGGAAGCTGCCGCGACGTGTTATGTTAAAAATAATCGCGCAAGACAAACGGCGAATCATGAAATTCTTTCACGAATGGCTGGTTGACGAAGTGCGAGAATCGAGGAGGGGATAATGCCACTAAACCGAGCGCAGTACCGTGATCCAGTGATCGCGGCCATCATCAATTATTTAAAGCCGAAAGCACACCCAGACATTCGCACGTGGTACTACGGTGACACGCTGCTGATCAGCAAGAGTATGCTGCCAGCGGTGAGCGTGGCCATCGATGGCATGACGCTTGAAACAGATTCGACCGGCGACGACGTAACCAAGATGGCAATCACCATCAGTGTCATCACCGATATCAATGCTAACCAAGGCCGCGACTTTGATGTTGAAGCCGGCACGACAGAACTGTACGAAATCGTCTCCGGCAAGGACGACAACTTCATCTATACTGACGACAGTATCATGCGGCTGCTCCGCGAGAGGGTGCAGCTGGCATACGCAACCACACCAGACGGCGAATCGGTGAGCGTCATGCTCGGCATTGAAGACCAGCCGCTGAGCGTTGACTTCGGCATTGGCGTGGAGCGGCGCGGGCCTGGCATTTTCAGCGTTGAAGCGGCAATCCACACAACCGCCTACATTTACGCTCCGAAAATCGAGGAGAAGTACTAGCTGCCAAAAAGCTTCTGCCGTGCTACAATTAAAAGCAGAGGAGAACTCGATGGCAGAACTAAATAACAAACCAACCAAACCAGCGCCGGAAGTTGCACCTGAGCCGGCGGATTCTGGTGTCAAGGAAGCGTACTACTTCCCTGATTTTGAGGGTCACGAAATATCAGTCCAGGCCACCTCGCAAGAGGAGGCTGTAAAATTGGCAAAAGAAAAAATCGCCAAGGAGGTAAACAATGGCTAAAGTTATCGGCCGCTTGACCACCATATTTATCGGCAACGAAACTACCAGAGGCACGCTCGGCACGCCGACATTCGCAGTGCCAACCAAAACGCTGAGCATTGACGACAAACCGACGTACGTTCACAACGATAGTGCCTACGGCAACATTTCAGAACACAACGCCAGCGACGTTATCAACGTCACCGCTGAGGGTGGATACGACGGCAAAGTGTTCGATCATATTATCGGCGCAGAGCTGCGAGCTGTATTCGGCCAAGCGCCAACCACGACCGACAAGACCGGCGCGAAGCAACACGTGTTCAAAATGGCAAACAACAACAGCCACGATTCGCTCTCGATTTTTGTCAAAGAGATTGAGCAGAAGTATTCGTACGAGCTGGGCATGGTTGAATCGTTCACGATCACCGCAGCAATCGACGACTATCTGATGAGAAGCATCGACTTCAAGTCGCGCCGCTCAAAGCCGTGGACTCCTGCCACGCCGCCAGCATACACTCGCGGCAATGAATTCTTGGCGCGAAACTTGGCAGTGAAGATGGCCGACAACGCGGCAGGGCTTGCTGCTTCGCCAGCGCGAAAAATCAAGTCATTCTCTCTTGAGATTTCAAAGAACCTGGACGTGCAATATGTGTTCGGCACAGACACGCCAGATGACATTCAGAACCAGCAGCTGAACGTGACCGGGTCGTTCGATTACTATCCAGCACAAGAGGACGTGCGACAAGTATGCCTGAGCGGCAAACCGCAGGCCATTCAATTCATCGCTGAGAACAAGGCAGTGAACATCGGAACTGGCCAACACCCAACGCTACAATTCGATTTCCCAACCGTAGCAATTACCGAAGACAGCCGAAGCCGTGACAACAACGCAGTCGAGACGCGAAGCGCGAAGTTCCAGGCGAACTACAGCCTCGAGGACGCTGCAGCTATCACCGCAACGCTGATAAACATGGTTACTAAATATTAATTCGAGCAAAGGAGTAGGAGATGCCGCGAATTAGCAAAGAGAATATCAAAATTACAACGCCAGTGCTTGGCTGCGACGTCGAGCTGTTACCATACGCCACGGCAGAGCTGTCGCAGATGAATGAGGCAGTGTTCTTGGCTTATGCGAACTTTGACCTCAACGGAGCTGTTCAGGGCCAGTCGATGAGC
>CALHZJ010000065.1 GCA_938041005.1 uncultured Candidatus Saccharibacteria bacterium
TAATTACAATTAATTTTAATTTTTTCTAATAATAGTAAAAGCCGCTCCGTCAAGTCTTTTTTATATTTTAATTTTCTCTGTTATCCCTATATTTTCGATAAAGTCTTGATCATGAGACACTATCACAACACCTCCTCTATACTGACCTAGCGCCAGTTCCAAAGCTTCAATCGTAGGAATATCAAGGTTATTCGTCGGCTCATCCAGGATGATAAGATCAGGAGAGCTCGTTGACATAGCAGCAAGCAAAATTTTAGCCCGTTCGCCACCACTGAGATCTATTGCTTTTGTCGAAGAGATTGTTCGTTTATCCAGACCAAAACGAATTAATATATTTATCGCGTCGTGTAATTCAAGTTTTGGCGATAAATACCGCAAATTGTCCAAAGGTGAGTTGTCTTTAAGCGGCAATGATTGCGACTGATTCATATATATTATTTTTGCATTTTCGCCTTTTTTTATTTCTCCGCGATGATACTCGGGCGTATTATGTCCCATAATAAAGTTGAGGAGCGAAGATTTTCCTGAACCATTCTCTCCCTGGATCAATATTTTATCACCAGGACGTACATTAAAAGTAAGGGGCCCTATCACTTTCTCTCCATCATGTGAAATACTTAGCGATTGCACAGAAATGAGGCTATGTCTCTTAGACAATACTTCATCGAAAGCAAACTTAATAGCAAGTTCATCCTCCACTCTTTCAGGTTTATCCAATTGTCGCAGGCGAGACTCCACGCCTCCAGCCGCCCCTGCAATATTTAAAGATGCGCGCTCTTTACGAAAATTATCATTTAACTTATCACTATCCGATTTTTTGTGGCTAGCTTTGGCCGAATTCGCACGAATTCTCGCATCCCGCGCAACACGATATAGTCGCTTTTTCTCCTTTTCATATTGCTCATAGCGGTCGGTCATTGCTTGACGAGCTTCACGTCTTGCTTCAATATATTCATCGTAACCAAGATTGTACTTATTCACACCCTTGCCGCCAGTCAATTCTATGATCCGTTCCGCACTGTTACGTAAAAAATGCCGATCATGAGACACGATCAAAAATGAAGCTGGCGAATTGTCAATAAAATCCCCAAGCAAAACTACTCCGCTGTCATCAAGGTTATTAGTTGGCTCATCAAGCAAAATTAGATCATAACGAGACGCAAAAACTGCCGCCAAAGCTATCCGTGTGCGTTGTCCCCCAGAAAATGTATTCAGACATCTATCCGGATCAATGTCACCCAGAGTCGCTCGTGATAAAGCCTTTTTAATCGTCGTGTCAAAATTTGCTACTTCGAATTTTTCATACCTCTCCAGAGCTTCGCCATAAGCTAATAGCGTCTTTTCACTAGCCTCTTGGGTTAATCTCTCACACTGATAATCAAATTCTTCTCTAGCCGACTTAACACCAGTCACTTCTTCTATAAAATCATAAACTGTCTTATCGAGCCATTTATTCAGGTTCTGTGGTAAAATACCTATCTCTTCACCACTCGAAATAATATCACCTGATGT
>CALHZJ010000066.1 GCA_938041005.1 uncultured Candidatus Saccharibacteria bacterium
TGATGAGCTGAATAGGTTTGACAATTTTGAACCGTGATTATGAGGGTGGCAAAGTTTTTCAAACTCTGGATTAATGATGGAATCTTCCTTAAAAAAGCTGACGATAAAAGCGGTTATTTGTACGATAATTAGCGCAAAAATAATTCGCCACCAAACCATTCGGGTGTCAAAACTGAAGGCGGTCATGGTTGAAATTATGGTTATCGGGTTTATGATTGGCGCGGCGAAAAGAAAGCTAATAACGTCGGCAGGTTTCAGTCCATTTGCTATTAAGCTGCGTGCAATTGGCACGTTACCACATTCGCATACGGGTAAAATTAGCCCAATCATAGAGAGCACAATTCGTCGAAGAAAGGTGTTTTTTGGTAACATTGTGAAGACATCTTTTGATGATAAAAAGTATCTGATAAGCGCGGATATGATAATTCCTAAAATTAAGAATGGGACCGCCTCGACAATTACGCTTAATGTCAGCGTGATGAAATCTTGTAATGACGGAAGTAATTTATTGCACAATTCTGCAAATTCTCCGTTTAATAACATGACGCCGAATCGTGAGCTGAATTGATAAATAGAAATTATAAGGACGCCAAAAACTACCCAACCGATCAATTCGTTGTTGGCTGATAAAAACTTTTTTATGCGACCATCTGGCGATTTTTGTGCCATATATAAAATTATACTCCATGCTTATGCTATACTAAATCAATATGAAGCATCTTTTACATTCACATCATCCGTTTCGGATTTTCTGGTTTTCAGTCCTATTAACTTTAGGTTTGGGCAGTTTGATTTTTAGCCATATGGGCGTTAGCGGTCTTTGGTTATTTACTATTTTGGTGGTTTTGGAAGTTACGTTTAGCTTCGACAACGCGGTGATAAATAGCAAAGTTTTGGCGGGAATGAGCCAAGTTTGGCAGAAAGTCTTCCTGACAGCTGGCATATTTGTGGCGGTGTTTGTTGTTCGATTTATATTGCCAATTGCTATTGTGATGATTGCGAGCGGTCACGGATTTATGGATGTTGTCAATCTGGCGCTTCATAGGCCTGTTGAGTACGGCAAAATCCTGCACGAGGCGTCGCCGATGATTGACGCGTTTGGTGGTGCGTTTTTGATTATGATTGGGCTTAGCTATTTCATCGATTACAACAAGCGTGTTCACTGGATGCGACATGTTGAGCCGATCTTAGCGAAGGCTGGGCGATTTGAGAATTTTAAGGTGTGCATAATGCTTAGCGTGGCGGCTGTTTTGTATTTTACAGTCGAGGCACCGCATAAATCTTTGGTGTTGATTTCAGCAGTTCTTGGAATTGTGTTGCATATCGGGCTGGAACTATTTGGGTCATTTTTCCATGAAGATGACGCAAAATCCGTTAAGATTAAAACTGGCTGGGCGGCGTTCGCTAGCTTGTTATATTTGGAGGTTCTGGACGCCAGCTTTAGCTTTGACGGTGTGATTGGTGCGTTCGCCATTACCAACAGTGTGCTACTAATCGTGGCTGGACTGGGTGCTGGAGCGATTTGGGTTCGATCGCTAACCGTATATTTATTACGAACAGGCGCGCTTAGTAAATATAAATATCTGGAAAATGGCGCTCACTGGGCAATTATGGCGCTCGGCGTGATGATGATTGCCAAATTATTCCACTTGGAATTGCCGGAATGGGCGACGGGCGGCTTGGGCTTATTATTTGTGAGTTTGGCGGTCGGCAGCAGTATATTGGAGGCTCGATCGATCAATCTGCAGGAAGCTGCGGCTGTGAAATTACATCAAGCCGAAGAGCAATTGAAGAACAGCGCTTCAAAAATTGTGCCGCGAAAACGGCGCTAGAATCTGGTTAATATTTTATACTGAATGGCTCGATAGTTCCGTTAATGAATTTCTCGATCAAGTTAATTGATTCGGGCAATATCCAGCTTTGGAGAATCTTTTGCTCGTCTGAGTTGAACTTGCCTAGGACAAAATCTACGTCACCAACTTGACGCCTAAGCAGATTATCTGTACCAATGCGAATATGCCAAAAATCTGATCCGACGTGAGAATGCAGAGATTTCAATCCGTTGCTACCTGCGTCTCGTCCGCCTTTGCGGGTTCGAATTTTACCAAAATCCAGCGCCGTATCGTCGTGAATAATTAGTAAATCGTCCAATGTCAATTTGTAAAAATCTAAAATTGCTCGGGCGGAAATTCCGACCTCATTGTAAAAAGTAGTTGGCTTAACTAGTAGGACTTTTTCTCCAGAAATGTTTGTTTCGGCAATATCCGCGGAAAATTTCGGCTTACTTGAAAAGGTTTTACCCTGCTCTGATGCAAATTTATCAATAGCCAAAAACCCAGCATTATGTCGCGTGTTTGTGTATTTTTCGCCTGGATTTCCCAGCGCTAAGATGACTTTCATAGACTTAGTATATCACCTTGTGAAAATGACGTATAATAAGCATATGGCAAAACGTGACGATGATTTGGAATTTAGCATTAATGCGCCGTTTGACGATGGGCGAACGATTATCGATAAAGTTCCGTTGTATTTGGTGAATGGCTCGTTGGGCGCTGGGAAAACTAGTGTCCTTGAATTCTTATTGCAACAAAGTGACTATAAGGGTTCTCGGGTGATTGAAAATGAGTATGCTAATGAAAATGTTGACGGTTATCGATTGGAAAAGCTGGCGGATATTGTGACGACTTTGGCCGGCGATTGTGTCTGTTGTTCGTCAAAGTATGCATTGACGCGAATGTTACTTGACTTTTGTCGCAATTCCTCCGCCCCAGTGTTTATTGAGGCGACTGGTGTAGCGCGAACGATGAATTTGGTCGAGAAATTGATTAATGCACAAATATTCAATAAGTATGAGTTGGCGCAGAGTTTTTATGTTATTGATGCACATGAGATTTTGCGTGGAATTGAGCCGGCGCATGAAATTGAGTTGCAAGCGGCGGATATGATTTTAGTGACCAAAGAAGATTTGCTAAGTGAAAATGAACACGCCGAGTACGAGGAGAAATTGCGCACTCTACCCTACGCCAAGGTGCTCAGCGCGCCACGAGGCAGATTTGATATCAATAAAATGACGACACCGTCGGGGCTACTAACGTTTTTTGATACGTACGACGGTGAGCTAGTCGTGCCAGACAATCCGACGTATGCGGTGCTGGATGTTTCTGGTATGAAAATTGCTGCGGCGACTCTGGAAAAAATTTGGCCGGAACTTTTTGACGCTTATAAACTTAGGCGAATGAAGGGTTGTTTTATTGATGATAATGGCGCGCGGCATCATTTGGAGGCAACGGAAAATCAGATTCAAATAGCTAATTCTGCGGCGGAAGAGCCGGCAAAAATTGTGCTAATTGGTGAACATGCAGACGAAATTACGCGTGAAGTTTTGTCGGCACAGTTGATGATGTTTGAGTAAATTGTTCGCTTTCGTCGTTTCCGACTCATCAGCATAGGTATGTATCTATGGAGCGAATACAGCTAAGATTCGTTATAAAAGAAAATAGCCCGCTCGAAAACGTGCTCAAGCCGAAAACTGGATTCAATATTGAGTCTATTTTCGAGCGAGCTATTTTCGAGCGAGCTTACTGATCATCAGCAGGAGGGTTGTTATCCTTCTTGCCTCCGTACCAGATACGCCGGTACGTAGCGGTACCAGTCGCTGCAGCCCCGAGAGCTGCTCCGATTGGAGCAGTTATGACAACGGGAACTCCCGCTACCTTACCTACGACTGCTCCTGCGAGGCCTCCTGCGAGACCTCCCGCGAGGCCAGCTCCAGCGACCATCCCAAGCGCGATGATCACCATTGCTTTTAGAGCTGCTTCTCCCATGATAACTCCTCTTCTGGAGTCAGGCGGAGAAATAAACTCTCCGCAGAACGGTGCGTCGATTTGACGCAAGCTAACACACGTTGTGAAAGCTAATATATGTATATCACTAATAGAATAAAATGTCAATAGATTTTGTCAAAAATGTGGTATAATATTTTTTCTCAACTCTGTTACGGTTGTAAAAGATTTTTCTACTATTTGTAAGAATCGCTAAATAAATTACTAATCCAGCCTCTGCTTCGCCGCCAGATCAGACCTCATACTTGACGAAATAAGATATTTAATATGTAATAAGAAGTATGAGAGAAATAATGCAGGCGCCTCAGCCAATACTCAGCTACGATAAGCCCATTGAGCTAGACTATTTGGAGCGTATGAAAGATAGATTGATAGGTGCTTTAGAGGAGCCTGAGATAATTGATATGCTGGGGGCTCTAGCCTTAAGGCTATGTGATACGGCTCAAATGTTGGAGCCTATGGAATATGTTGAAGGCGAAGAGTTGGGCGATAGTCATCCTGATTTAGACTGGACAGA
>CALHZJ010000067.1 GCA_938041005.1 uncultured Candidatus Saccharibacteria bacterium
ATTACGGCGTTAAAAAAATGCTCCCTAGGTTAGTAATTGCGGCGGTGTTGGTCAATTTATCGTTCACGTTTTGTGCTGTATTGCTAGACTTATCAAACGTAACTGGTTACGCTTTCCAAGACGCTTTCATGGGGATTAAAAACACAATATCCACCGTAGGAGAAAATACGGGCGTAGGTTGGACATGGTCGGAAGTTATTGTGATGATATTATCCAACGGAGCTTTAGCTGGCGGGGTAGTCGCAACAGTAGCCATGGGGGCAGAGCTGCTACCATTGGCACTATCAGCATTAGTGGGAATAGGTCTAGTGCTTCTCTTAGTGCTTCTAATTATGGCAGCACGTCAAGCTTTAATTGTAATCTTAATTATCATTTCACCTTTAGCCTTCGTTTGTTATTTACTTCCTGGCACAGAAAAATGGTTTAAGAAATGGCGAGACTTATTCTTCACGATGTTAGTGTTCTTCCCAGCATTCGCTGTAATATTCGGTGGGGCGCAATTGGCTGGAATAATAATTATCCAAAACGCCACTGGAGCAAATGGTGGAATAATGCAAATCTTAGGAATGGTAGTTCAAGTTATACCATTAGCCTTAACACCTATAATTCTGAAACTTAGCGGCGGAGTATTGGGTAAATTTGCTGGGTTTGTTAATGACAAAAACAAAGGCTTATACGACAGGACTAAGAACTGGTCTAAAGATCGCCGTGAGACCATTAAAAACAAGAAGTTGGCTAACCCCAATATGGCGCGATTTAACCCAAATCGTTTACGCCGTTGGGCAGATCATAACAGTAGATTGCGTAAAAAAGATCTGGAAACTTCACAGAAAAATGCCGAGAATTCATTTAGAGATACAGCCAGATATAAGAAGTCAGACTTGTATGCCAGACAGGCTTCCAGGCGATCCGATCTATTATCCGCACAAGATGATAATCGCTACACCGAAGCTACGCTAGGTCACGCACCAACTGATACGTATGGAAAGTACGATCGTGCTCTACGAGCTAAGTTTACTAAATACTCAAATTGGCGAGATGCGCAACAAGCTCAATTTATGTCAGACATTAAAGACCTAGAAACCGAAATTGCAACAGCAGGTCTGATTAAGAATAATGCTCAACGTCAGCAGCATAGTAATTTTGCAAATCAGTTATTAAACAACAAGGACCTTCGAGAAAAAGCTGGGGGCCATGTCTTAGTGGACGATAAGGGTAATTTACTTGGTGCGGATGCCGCCCTAGCCTCTGCCATATCAACCAACCGCAGCGAATTCTCCAAGTCTGTTGATGAAGCTCATCAGATTATGAAGCATTATAAGCTGAGCTCTGGACAAAGACAAAAGATATCTTTAGGCAATTCCGTGACACTTTCAGATGGAACGGTATTGGATAGTAATAACATATTTGTACGGGAAGCTGCAATTGAAGAACAGATTAAAAATGGGACCGTTACAGAAGTGGCTCAGCTTGTTAGCGAATTACCGCCAGAATTCTATTCTTCTGTGGCGGCAGCATTAGCATCATCTGGCGTGAAAAACAAAGCTTCATTTATGGGTGGTAAATTAATTGACGATATGGTTAAGGGTGCTATTAATAACCGTCAAGATTTACTCAATTATTGTGCTGAATGGCTACAGGGCGGTAAATATAAACCAGAAGCTTTAGCCAACACTGATGCTGATGGTGTTAAGCTATTAATAGAAGCTGTTAATAATACCTCTATAATTAGCAAAGAAAAACGCGCATCCATTAAGGAAACTATTGATACAATCCTCAGCGACGAAAGATTGTCAGCAAGTGTAATTGATGCAGCTAAAGATCAGTTCAAAAACCTTCGCAGCATGCTATAATCTCCATATTTTGATATAATATAAGCAGTATGTCGGTGTATAAAGTTCCTCAAGATGTCGAGGCGGAGGACAAACTGCTCGGGCCGTTTAGTTTCCGACAGTTTGTGTTTTTAATTATAGCTGTTATCGGAATCGCTATTGCATACGGTTTGAGTACAATTTTACTACCTTTGGCAATAATTCCTGTGCCGATAATTTTATTCTTTGGAGCGCTGGCCTTGCCGCTTAAAAAAGATCAGCCAATGGAAGTTTATTTGGCAGCAGTTATTTCTTTTATGCTAAAACCAAAAAAGCGGCTATGGCAGCCTGATGGAATTGAAAGGTTGGTTGAAGTTATCGCGCCAAAAGTCGAGGAGAAGACTTACGGTAATAATTACGATCAAGCCGAAGTTCAGCGAAGATTGTCATATTTGGCGAATTTGGTAGACAGTCAGGGTTGGTCAATTCGTGGCGTCAATAATCCAAATAGCTCGATGCGTGCCGATTTATTCAACGAAGGACAGGCAGCTAACGACATATTGGATGAAAATAGTGCTACGGCGCAAAATATCAATCACTTAATAAATCAGTCCGATGTTCGTAGGCGACAAGAAGTTATCCAAAAGATGCAAACAGGGCAATCTACTACGCCGCCTCCTACGCAAACACCCCAGTCATCTCAACCAGATAATCCTACTCCAGCCACACCGCTTCAAATGAATCCGTACCCAACAATGCGTCAATCTGTATTAAATCCAGCGTCCGAACGGCCTGCCATGAGCGCTCCAGCTCAAACTCGACCGACAACCACGCCGCAAACTAGCGTAAACGAGGTGTCACCTGCTATAATAGAACTGGCAAATAACCGCGACCTCTCGATTGAAACGATTGCGCGTGAGGCAAATCGAATTCAGCAAGAAAATAAATTATCAGATGAGGAAGTGGTGATTTCACTACGTTAGGTGGGGTTTATGCAACCAGAGTTACAAAATCAACAATCTTATCAGCAGGTTCCGCAAACCAATGCGGCTCTTCCTGGTGTCTCTCAGCAGTCATCAGGGGCAATTGGTTCGGGACCAAATCCAACCACACCAGCTCCAGATAAAACCCCCGACAACAAGAAGCAAAAAGGACCAATCAGCACTCAGAATACGCTGCTTTTCTCTGAGATGCGCGAAAATATGATCATTATGAGTGATGGCAGTTTTCGGGCGGTAGTGGAGTGTGAATCAATCAACTTTGACCTGATGAGTTCACGCGAAAGAGAGGGAATTGAGTTTAGCTATCAAAACTTCATCAACTCTCTATATTTCCCAATTCAAGTTCTTATCCGTTCACGCCGCGTGGATATTGGTCCGTATCTGGACAGATTGGCTGAAATTCGCCGCAATCAAGATAATATGCTCCTCAATGTCCTAATGGACGATTATATGGATTTCATTGATATTCTGGCACAAGAGGCAAACATTATGGATAAGAGTTTTTATGTTGTCGTTCCATATTATCCAGCTGGCGAGGAAAATGCCTTCAAACAGCAAACTAAAGGATTGTTCAATAGCTTCTTCAGTGGAAAAAAAGAGGCAACCGTAACAAAAATTGACCAAGTTACCTATACTAAAGCCAAAGATGAAATTAAAAACCGCATTGATTCAGTTATGAATGGTCTATTCCAAATGGGCGTAAAAAGCTGGCAATTAAATACCAGACAACTGGGCGAGCTGTTCTACACTTCATATAATCCCGACACATCGTCACGTGAATCGTTAGAGGACATTGACCCAAGCGAACTTACGACCACTTACGTAACTAAGGGAACTGGTCCATCACCGAGAGGAGGAAGGTCATAATGGCAAAGAAGAAATTGGATGCCGTTGATATTGCTGCTCAACAACGAGCACGAGAACAAGCCGAAGTCGAACAGGCCTTCTTAACTGGCGTTCGAACTCTGCGTGATTTTATTGCGCCAAGTAGTATTGAGCTTCATTCCGACCATTTTAGACTTGGCTCAAAATATGGCCGCACAATGTATGTTTATGGCTATCCTCGCCAAATCTACACCGGCTGGCTTAGCTCAATCATTAACATCGATGAAGTGCTGGACATTA
>CALHZJ010000068.1 GCA_938041005.1 uncultured Candidatus Saccharibacteria bacterium
ATCCTTCTCAGTAAGGTATTGGAAACTCCTGGAGCGCGACATTTCTTGGAAACTCACCCGACTCTGGTTATCGATCATCACACAGCCGAATCGACGCTCAGCTTTGATCATATTATGTTATCAGAAACCGTCGTGGCGACCGGGGAATTGCTATATAAACTGTTCAAGCATTCCGACTGGAAGATAAATCCTCAGGCGGCCGAAGATTTATTGATAGCTATTATGAGCGATAGCCTGGGACTTACTACGCAGAACACTACGGCTCAGACTTTTCATACGGCGGGAGAACTTACAGAACTGGGCGCTTCCAACGCGGAAATCGAAGAGCGACGACGCGAATTTATGAAAAAATCGCCAGAAATTTTGGCGTACAAGGGGAAATTGATCGAGCGAATCGAATATTTATTAGACGGACAATTAGCGCTGGTGCATGTGCCATTTGAGGAAATCCAAACCTACAGCGACGCTTATAATCCTGGTGCGCTGATTGGCGATGAATTGAGGCTGGTTGAAGGCGTGGCGCTTAGTTGTGTTATTAAAACTTACCCTGATGGCAAATTGACTGCGCGCTTACGGGGTAATTTACCAATCGCCGATACCGTGGCTGGATACTTCGGTGGCGGCGGTCATCCGTATGCGGCAGGATTCCGCATATATGAAAGCTATGATGAA
The DNA here is from genome assembly GCA_938041005.1 of uncultured Candidatus Saccharibacteria bacterium. Lineage (GTDB taxonomy): Bacteria > Patescibacteriota > Saccharimonadia > Saccharimonadales > Saccharimonadaceae > Nanosynbacter. The sequence continues at coordinate 673 of CALHZJ010000068.1, forward strand.
ATCGTACGGGAATTAGTTACAGCGACGGATCAGGCTCTACAAACAGAATATTGATCCACTACGCTATCAATATATACCTCTCAGGCCTGCTCTATCTAGTTGCTCTATCAAATCATCATTCACATCAAATGCGCCCTCAGACCATAGGGGGCCGTTAACTTTTCTTCGTACCTTTTCTACTCGGTCCGATACACTAGGGCAACTAAACATTATTCTATCATTATGCGTCAGATAATCCCGGAGAACTTTGCTTACGGCATAAGCTTGCAATTCAGAACGGAGGTTTACTTGATCGGATTTAGGGGTCTATTTCCAAAACTGGATTCGTGACACAATCATGCGCATGAGATGTCTCGTGAGCCAACAAAGAGACATTAACGCATGTCAGTCCGGACTGGGCCACACTAATAACAGGGCGAAGGTATACATAAGTGTCCGTCCCGGCGTCCCTCCATTTGTAAAAATTAGTACTACAAAAACCACCAACATCTGTTCTTCCTATTTTTGTGGGCGGATAGATAGATACATAAGTACATATTCTGGCGATACTTTCACTAGCAAAAGTATCGCTTATTCTATCTTTTTGCACTGGCATAAGAGATATCTGCCTTCCAGAAACAACAAACTCATTACTCCCAATGAGCGGTATTATATTTTTATCTGGCCAGTCCGAGTCAGGATGGCTATCGCCCAACTCTTCGCCTTCAACATATTTCATAGGCTCCAGCATTTGAGCCGTATTACATAAATCTAGAGCCAACTGCCCTAAGTCATTAATTACGCAAGGTTTTTCCAAAGCGGTGATTAGCCCCTCTTTCATGCGCTTCAAAGAGTCCAATGAAATAGGTCTGTCGTAACTAGACACAGGCGGATGCATAAAATACACTTCTCCCATAGGCTCTTTGTTGTGTGTTAAATAGTCTATTCTGTCAAACAGAAGGTCTTATCTGGCGACATAGCTACAACGTCTTAAACCCTGATAGGACTAGGTTAGAGTTGACTTTTTAATATAAGTGTGGTATAAATAACACCAGCTTTTGTTGACAAATTGAATAAATCCTTGTCCGAAAGCGCACTTTGACAGACAGTTATATACAAGGTGAGTTTTTATTCCTCTTACAAAAAATAGAGAAGAGGCGTGAAATCTCGCCTTGTGACAAAACGTCGCTTGACACCATCCAGGGGCGAGAAGACAGGAAAGAGACCGTGAAAGATAATGGCACTCTGAAAATTGATGGAAAGAGCCTCTCTTTCAAAGAGGGCGACATCAAGCTCTTCAGAAAACTGAAGAATTCCATCAAGGAAGTCGAGAGGACGCTTCGGGAATCTGGTAAAATTCCAGACTCGAAGAGGAAAGAGTTCATTGCCAATATGACCGAGGGGTATCTTTCGGTCATGCTTGTCCTCCATGATATCCTGACGTCGTCACTTGACGTCAGATATCACTCTGTTAGCAGAATGACACTTGCTTCGTATTCGGCGACACGCAATCTCCTTGACGCATTTCTTGCGGCAGGAGCTGCAGCCAGGACTCAGTCCTGGCTGGCTTGGGAGATCATGACACAGTACAATTGTCTTGCGTCGTGCCACACCAAGTTGTTGAAGCGGCTAAACGGCGCAACCATCTCTGCCTTGAAAAAGGCAGTGTGCGCCTTGGAAGAACAGAGGAAGGGAGTGAAAGATCTCGGAGATTATCTTGTCGAGGTCGCTGTACCTTCGCTACAGATGGAGGAAAGCATCTGTACCTTACTCGACGATTCCGGCTTTCTTCAACTGGAAGAGTATCAAATCTCCCAGCTACACAATCTGCTCGGAAGGGTTAAAACCCTCCTAGAGTGGAAGCGTTCTCAGGATTAATCTTCCGACAGGGGAAATGATAGGCGGCGTTTGTAATAATACTGTCTGTCATTTCTTCCTTGAAATTATTAAGTCCCATTAGGGCTATTTTTATGTCAATTTTGAAAAACCAGCCAGAGTGCCGTACAATAGAACTAATGATAAAACTCTATAACACGCTCACTAGACGAAAAGATGAACTGAAACCGCTTCACGGAGAGATGGTCAAGTTTTACACCTGTGGTCTAACAGTTTATTCGCAACCACACATCGGCAACTGGGTCGGCTATATTTACTGGGATGTGTTGGTGCGGCTGCTACGCTGGCAAGACATTCCCGTTATTCGAACGCAAAACATCACCGACGTTGGACATTTGACCAGCGATGACGATAACGGCGAGGACAAAATGGAAAAAGGTGCGCGCCGTGAAGGGAAAACTGCCTGGGATGTGGCAGAAAGATATATTTCCATAGCCAATCACGAGGCTTACGACGTGCTGAAATTGATAAAACCAGATTACTTGGTGCGGGCGACGGATTATATTCAGCAGCAGATTGACTTCGCAAAAGGACTGGACGAAAAAGGATTTTTATATAAAATCGACGGCGACGGCATGTATTTTGATACGTCGCTTTTGAAGGATTACGGTAAATTAGCGCGGCTGGACGTGGCGGGCCTGGAAGCTGGCGCCAGAGTAAGCGTCGAAGGGAAACGCAATATTACTGACTTCGCCGTCTGGAAGTTTTCGCCAAAAGACGCCAAGCGCGACATGGAATGGGATAGTCCGTGGGGAGTCGGTTTTCCTGGCTGGCATCTGGAATGTTCGACAATTGCCCATGAAACACTTGGGGATTCTATTGATATCCACGCAGGTGGGATTGATCATATTCCAGTTCATCACACGAATGAAATTGCCCAGAGCGAGAGTTTGACTGGAAAACAATTTTCTCAAATTTGGCTACATAATAATCACATAAAAGTTGACGGCCGAAAGATGAGTAAATCTCTGGGAAATATTATTACGCTGGAAGATATTATTTCGCGAGGGTTTAGTCCGATAGCGTTTAAGCTGGCGATTCTCAGTAAGCATTATCAAACGGAGGGCAATTTTACCTGGGAAATCCTGGAAGCAGCGCAGGCACGATTGAATCATTGGCGGGATTACGCGGTTCTGAAACATCAGACTCACGACACGCTGGAAGATGACGATGATAAGGACGAGCAGGACGATTCGGTTTCGTTGCTAGCGGGACGTCAGGCGCTGGTCGAGAAATTGAACGATGATTTGGATACTCCAGGCGCACTAGCGTTGATTGATGAAGTATTTTCACAGTTAGATCACACACCGCTCGATAAGATTCATCGACAGAGTTTAGTGCAGTTTATTGATGAGATTGACGAGATTTTAGGACTGGATTTGGCTGAGTCTACGCCTGATATTACTGACGATTTGAAGAGGTTGATTATCCAGCGACGTCAAGCACGCGCAGAGAAAAATTGGGAAGAATCCGACAGAATTCGTGATGAACTTCTTCAGGCTGGCGTTGCCGTTCGCGACACTCCAAGTGGCAGCATCTGGACACGGAAATAGCCCGATGGATTCAACGGGCTATAATTTTTTCTACGTCAATTAATCTTCGTTTTTCAATTTCTTAACTAATTTATTAAGAGGTTTTTCACTTTCAACGCGATTAGACTTGGCTTGCTCTAAGTAATTGTCCAGCAAAACCTTCACGACGCCAGCGGCTGGAATAGCAACCAAACCGCCCAATAGACCGCCGACATATAAACCAATTGTCACCGCAACCAAGACAGTCAGAGCCGACAATTCAACTTTCTTTGATTGGATAGAAGGAGAGACAAAGTTATTCTCAATCTGCTGGTAAATCACGAAATAAATTGCGTAAATAACGCCCGCTGTCATATTGTTGAAGAATAATAGTAGCGATATCAACGCGCCAGCAATCGTTGCACCAAACATCGGAATTAGCGTCAACACAAACGTCGCCATAACGGTGAGCATTGCCAAATTGGAATTTATGACAGGGAATGTCAAGCTCAGCACAAACACCACGAAACCTGATAATATCGCATCGATTCCAGAAACCGTCAATTGTCCAGAAACATATCCCGTAATCACATTATACATTCGGCCAACCAGCTTCTTATGACGCTCCATTTTTTCTTCGTCGTTGTATAGTCCCCACAAACGCTTCACCCAAGTTGGACCCTCGAGAAGCATCAGGAATGACAGCACCAGCACCAAGAATAGCGAGCCTAAGAACGACGCCAAAGAACCAACGCTGGACAACAGATTCGTGCCGACGCTCGTAGCCCAAGACGAAGATTGCTGCTTAATGTTTTCCATCATCGAATCAACCTGTGGGCGCAAATTATTCTTATCAATAAAATCATTGACGCCACGCCACTGTGAGCTCGCTTGGTCAATTATATTCGGAATGCTCTCGACAAATTTGGCAGATTGCTGGACAATTGGCGGAATAACAAACCAAACTACGCAACCCAAAAGCAGAACCAGCGTCGTATACGCCAGCGCCGTGCCACCCAACCGGCTTTTCCCGGGCAGCTTCTTAGCAATTGCTGCAACTGGACGATTCAACGCCAACGCCAAAAACAGGGAAATTCCCAATAAAACCAGCGCGTCCTTTGCGGAATAAATTGCCAAACCAGCCAGACCAAAGCCCATCACGACCAGCCAAAATCGCACAAATGTTTTCGTGTCTATCTCTATACGTACTTTCATAATTAAACTTTACCAGCTTTTCGGCGTGTCCGCAATGCCGACAGAGATAATTTACTATCATAAGACATCGCGCCGTAGCGGAAAACGCGCACCGATAACCACATAACAAACACCGCTGTAGCGACCAAAATTGCCGTACCGAGCAAAGCTTCCCAAATTGGCAAATTGCCTATTGCGTTTCGTAACAACAATGGAATCGGCGCGGTGAATGGAAATAGCGACAAGAACTTAACGAAGAAATAATCAGGGAAGGAAACGAACGCCGTGATTCCGTAAAATGGACCAATGAATAGCATAATTACAATTCCGAACCACTGACTGGCTTCTTTGGCGGTCGGCATCATCGCGCCCAAAGTCACCAACATTCCCGTAAATAGAGTGAAGCTGGCGGAGAAAATTATGATCGCCAGACCAATTCTCACAGGATCAAACACGAGCGTGCTCAAGTCCAAGTTTGGCAATTGCAATTTCGAGCCAAACGCCAAATAACCTGCCAAAACTGGCAAAACAATCACCAAAATCTGAATCAAAGCCAACACCATCAAAGACAAAATTTTACCCGTAATCAAAGTGTCGGTTTTAACGGTCGTAAGCAGCATTTCCACCGTGCGATTTTCTTTTTCCTCGGTGGTGCTAATGAGCATTTGATTGCCAAAAATACTGATGAGAATGAACAAAATAGCCAAAAACATTCCCGGCACAATCATCTCATTAATGCCGCCGTGCTCTTTTCCGTCCAGATATGTGGTTGATGACAATTGGACTTTGTCGCGTAAAATCGCAACTTGCGCTGGACTGATGTCGCTTGCTACTGATTGATTCAACAAACTCTGCGCCACCGCGCTGTATTTTCCGTTTTGGAATAGCCCAACATCTTTACCGTAAACTTCAACCTTTTGCTTACTCAAATCCTTTGGAAAATAAATATACGCATCAACCTTATTATTTTTTACGTCATCAATTCCAGATTCTTTCGATTTGGCAGTTTTGGCTTTAATTGCCGCCAGCAATTCTGGCTTCACCAACTTCGAATCGTCCGTGACTTCCAGCGAAAATTCTTGCTTTTCCAGATTTTTTGACGCTTCAATAGTCGTGCTTTGCGACCAAAACATAATGCCATACAGCACGCCAATCAACAAAGGAAACCCTAAAGCCGTCAACCAAAACGTCGGCTTCTTCAGTGTTCTAAGCGTTTCAAATTTGAAAACCGTCCCCAAATTATGCATTTTACTCATCGCTCAACTCCTTCGCTTCGCCGCCGTAAACTTGTACGAAAATGTCGTCCATTGACGCGCCGCCAAATTGTTTTTTCACTTCTTCCAATGTTCCATATGCCGCCGCTTGACCGTCCTTCAATAAAATCAAGCGATCGCACAATCTTTCAACTTCCTCCATCTGGTGCGTAACGTAAATAATTGTCGCGCCAGCTTTTCGCTGCTCCTCAATTATATTCATCAACAAACGGCGATTCACCGGATCAAAACCTTTGGCCGGCTCGTCCATAATCAGCAGTTCTGGATCGCCCATAATTGTCACGCCAAGTTGAATCTTCTGCTGCTGTCCGCCAGACAATTTGTCGAGTCGAATATTAGCATTGTCACTCAAATTGACGCGCTCCAAAAACTTCAGAGAAAAATCCTTAGCTTCTTTGCGACTCAAGCCCTTCAATTGACCAAAGTAAAGCATCACGTCCAGAACTTTTTCTTTTTTATACAAACCGCGTTCCTCAGGAAGATATCCGAGGCGAATCTGACTATCCACCGAATATGGCTTGCCGTTTATCAATAAATCGCCCGCGGTCGGCTGATATAACCCCAACAGTGCACGCAACGTCGTAGTTTTTCCCGAGCCATTACTTCCCAAAAAACCAAAAACTTCGCCGCGAAAAACGTCGAAACTCAGATCTTTAATAACAGTTTTATCGCCGAAACTCATCTTAAAATGACGAATCTCAACCATTTTTTTATTATCTAGCATACGCCTCCTTTTCTTTAAATAAAATTATAACACTTAGTACGGGAAAAAGATATAATATAAATATGCGACTACTGGTCATTGAGGACGAACGAAAAATTGCGAGGGTCATAACCGAATCTTTGAAGCGCGAAAAATACGCGGTTGATGCGGCGTATGACGGGGAAGAGGGCTTTAATTTGGCGGATAGTCAGCCGTATGATTTGTTGATTGTTGATCGAATGCTGCCGGGATTAGAGGGCACAGAGATTGTTAAAAAATTGCGCGAGAACGGGAAAAATATGCCAATTCTGTTTCTGACAGCACTGAGCACGACCGAAGATAAAACGCTTGGGCTAGACGTGGGCGCTGATGATTATTTGACTAAGCCTTTTGCAATTGATGAATTGTTGGCGCGAGTGCGAGCTTTACTTCGTCGCCCACCGATTAGCCAACCAGACGTTCTGCAAATTGACGATTTGAAAATTGACAAGCAGCAACAAACCGTAACGCGAGCCGGGAAGAATATCGACCTCACGAACAAAGAATATGCGCTGCTGGAATATTTGATGCAACATCCGAATCAGATTCTCAGTAAAGAAACACTGATTGATCACGTTTGGGATTTTGACGCTGATATTTTGCCGAATAATGTCGAGGCGTACATAAAAAATCTGCGCCAAAAAATCGACAAACCGTTCAAAAAACAATTGATAAAAACCGTGCGTGGCTTCGGTTATAGGATTGAATCATGAAAATTTTTACTTCAGCAACAATTAAGTTGGCGGGCTGGTATTTGATGATTTTGATGATCGTCAGTTTGCTGTTTAGTAGCATTATTTTTCAGGTGGCGCGCTCGGAAGTTGATGCGCAAATTCATAAAATTATCGTTCAAAGGAAGGGCGATTTTCCTGCAATTAATTTGTCAGAGAGAATAGATAATTCAACTCGAAATCTTTTGATTAGTCTGGGCTATATAAATCTTATCGTTCTGCTCGCTGGCGGTTGGTGTTCATATTTATTGGCGAAAATCACTTTGCGACCGATAGAAACCGCCCACAAAGCTCAATCGCGATTTGTTGCTAATGCCAGCCATCAGCTCCGAACTCCTCTGGCAATTATGAAAGCAGAAACTGAATTTGCGCTAAAAAATCGGAAGGCGAATAAGGCGGAACTTACAGAAACTCTGGAAAGCAATTTGGAGGAAATAAACAAGTTGACTGAGCTTACGGCGATGCTTCTGGAACTATCGCGGACGGAAAATAAGTTGGCGCTGGAAGATAAAAGTTTTAATTTGACGGAATTGATATCCGAACTCGTTCGCGAACGAAAAGCCGAAGCGCGAGTTAAAATGAATTGCCCAGAACACATAAATATTCCGCTTCATCACACCGCGACGCGAGAATTGTGCGCGATTTTGCTCGACAATTCATTGAAACATAGTCCGAAAAATTCTGTGGTAAAAATTCGCATCATTCCATCAAAACAAAACATCACCGTCAACTTCATCAACGACGGCACAATTTCACAACAAACTCTGCCACACGTCTTTGAGCGATTTTTCCGCGGCAACCAAAGCACGAAAGGCTACGGATTAGGATTGCCGTTAGCGGAACAATTGACAAAAGCGCTCGGCGGACAAATCTCTGTTAACACCTCGAAAAACTCAACCATTTTCACAATTTCCTTGCCGATTCTGTAAATTTTCAGCTATTTTTCAGAATTAGATGTTGTAATAGGATTGTTGATTGGCAAATTGCCGATCCGAAAGGGGAAGTATGAGTACAACATTTTTAAGTAAAAAAGGATTTAAGGAACTTCAGAAAGAAATTTCTGGGCTAGAGATTTCAGAGAAAGCGCTTACGTTGGAATTGAAGGAAATTGGGCGCGCCAAATCGCGTGATGACAAATTACGCCGCAACGATGTAATTACGCAACTGGAAAATATCCAATCAAAAATCTTTACGAAGAAGGACATTTTACGCCACGCCAAGCCACTACCAAGGAAACGCGATCGATTGAAAATTGCTATCGGCTCAGTCGTGGACTTGGTGGATCAACAGGGAAAAATTTTCCGCTATACGCTGGTTCATAGCCTGGAAGCAAATCCTCTGGACGGGCGAATTTCCGTGGACAGCCCGCTGGGAAAAAGTCTACTGAATCACAAGAAATCCGAAACTGTTTCCTGGAAAAATGGCTTAATGACCAGACAGCTACAAGTCGTTAAAATTAGCTAATCTCAATTGTCCACCACGACAGTTTAGCTCTCACTGGCGAGTGGGAGCTTTTTTATATTTTTAATAGTATCTTATTCCGTTTCTGAAATTTAATATAAAAACAAAAATGACCCAAAAGAGCGACTATTTATGCCTGTCAAATTTGGCTGGGACGGCAGGATTCGAACCTATTTCCGGACTATGGCACAGCATTGAAAGATAAATCAGAGCAAAGCCCTGTTTGGCGGGTTGCCCGCGTCCCGACCCGCCGAAGGTCGCTGCTGAGATTTTAGTGATTTCCATTTAAATATTACACTTAATAAATAGCATTACCCCTATAGTGATACTTATGTTATTGCAATATAATAAAATCATGAGTAAACTCCACCTACACATCGCTAACGCCAACCAAATTTTCACCGATGCCGAAATTGCCATATTCAAAAATACAGCGCAACAAGCCGAGACTTTTGTTTCGAGCGAGTTCGCGCAGTTTGATTACGAAGTTGATGTAATTGTCACTACACCTTCGTTTATGCTGCCAACTATCGCCGAGGACGGAATCGCTGGCAAAACGCTTCATTCGCGCTTGATTATGATTTCTGTTGATAAAAGCCAGCACGGAGTTAGCGAGGATTTTATTTTCGAAACGATTTGCCACGAAATGTCGCATTCGCTGCGTTGGGAAAAATTGCCTGAATATGCCAAAACTATGTTTGATGGGATGATTTTGGAGGGCTTGGCGGTCGCGCTAGAAGAGGAAGCGATGATTAAACTCGGACGGCGAAACCAACAATTTTTCTTGAGAGAAATGCAGAAAACTTCTCAAGCTGAAATTGATAAGATAATTGCCGCACTACAAGGCAATTTTGAAGACAAGGTCTACGATTATACCAAAATATTTTTCACCGGCGATGATGTTTTACCGCGCTGGGCGGGGTATAAACTTGGGTATTACTTTGTGAAACAACACCTATATCAAACTAGTCAGACTATTACACAGGCGACTTTGGCAAGTTACAAGGATTTTATCCTATAAAATTGAAGAGTCCCCGTCGCGATATGAAGCGACAGGAAAACGAAAAGGGATTGTCTAACGATCGGCAGATTGACCTCCTGGAGAACAAGTCTTTCCTAGAAAAGAGAATTAATATTCGCGCGTCTGATTATAGATTCGAAGATAAAATTAAATATTACCAGGGTTTTGACAACAGTAGAGGACAGCGCATAGGCGGAACAGAAAATCTTGAGCTCAAGAATATAAGCAACGTTTATAAAAAATTCGGAGAAAAAGAAATTGTCGAGAGAACTAATTCGTTTATTGACGATTTTATGAATTTACTAGATAAAAATGGCTTGATTGCCTAAAAATAAAAAATCGCCCAAAAGAGCGATAATTTATGTCTGTCAAATTTGGCTGGGACGGCAGGATTCGAACCTGCGAATGCTGGGACCAAAACCCAGTGCCTTACCGCTTGGCGACGTCCCACTATTGCCAGGACAATGACGATTATAGCACGCCAGCCAGAAAAAATCCACACATCCTGATATAATATAACCTAATGAGAAAACAAATTTTTGAGACTTTAAGATTGGAAAAAATCGTTGGCGGCGGGCAAGCCATCGGGACACTTGACGACGGCCGCAAAGCGTTCGTCTGGGGAGGGCTGCCGAAAGAGCTTGTAACGATTCGCGTGACAAAGAAAAAATCACACTTCGTCGAAGGAATAGTGACGGAAATTATCGAGAAAAGCCCAGAGCGAATTACGCCGAAGGACGAAAATAGCTATTTAAGCACCAGTCCTTGGCAAATTATGCCGATGTCCAGCGAGCAATCGTACAAAGCGTCGCTAATCGAAGAGGCTTTTTTACTTCACAACGTTACATTGCCTGAAAAAATCGAGGTATTTTCTGACGGCATAGAATTTAATTATCGCAATAAAGTCGAGTTCAGTTGGTTCGGCGACAAAACGGACGACGACGAAAAAGAAACTTTGGACTTGGCGTTTTTTAAACGTGGAGGCAAAGGAAAAGTTGTCGTCGACGGAACCAGCTTAGCACACCCGAGCATAAATAAATTGGCAATTGAAATCCGCGACCTCTTACGAGAAAAACCGATTGTCGCGCGCCAATTAAAAACACTCTTGATTCGCTCAGACCAACAGGGAAGCGTTGTCTGGCAATTGTATGTAAAAGATAAGATAGAAAACCTGATTTCCGAAGATGAAGCCAAATTGCTATCAGCCGCAGGCGGCGAAATAATCTATTCCGACCCCAAAAGCCCAGCCAGCCGAATCACCGAACGCTTGAACAAATTCGGCGACACGACACTAAGCGACACGATTTTAGGCGTCGCCTTCAACTACGCTTGCGAAGGATTTTTCCAAGTCAACATTCCCGTTTACGAAAAAGCCTTAAGCGACATGAAAGCGTGGATCGATTGCAATGAAAAATTGCCGACGCTCGACCTTTACTCTGGAGTTGGGACAATTGGTTTGACAATTGGAGGCGATGACGTGACACTGGTGGAGATCAACGAACATGCCGTTGCGGAGATGCAAAGAAACATCACCAAGTTGAATCGACCGAACGCCAAGGCGATTTTGGCGCCGAGCGAAAAATCTCTGGAATATATAACGGGCGAGCAAATTGTCATCGTTGATCCGCCGCGTGCTGGGCTTCACGCGGATGTCACTAATAAACTGTTGGAGACAGAGCCGCCTCGGATTATTTATCTGAGTTGCAATCCCGTCACGCAAGCACGAGACGTCAGCCTGCTTCAGGAAAAATACGAAATCGTACATCATCAAGGCTATAATTTCTTCCCGAGGACGCCGCACATTGAGCACCTTGTGGTTTTGGATAAGAAAGCGTAATCTATAGCCATGAAGACTAGAATATTAAAGCAAGCTACGTTTAGAGGAGTCATTCCTTTTGTTATAATGTCGGCATTAGCGCTCATAATGACATATCAAAAAATTGACCCGTCACAAACTAAGGGAACATTCTTAACTGGCGTCATAGTATCCATAGTTGCGGCCGCATCTGTAATATACGACATTGAGAAATGGTCACTACTTAAACAATCCGCCGTACATTTTATCGTCATGATATTAACAATTTTCCCTTGTTTGTTAATAAGCGGCTGGTACGAGTTAAACTCGTTCGCAGACTATTTGAAAATATTCGGAATATTTTTACTATGCGGTTGCGTTTTCTGGACTATAGGATATATCGTTTTTGGCAAATTACTGAATAGATAGACAAATTCCTACCGAACAATTCGCCGACCAGCCCAGCGAGCAATGAATAGCTGGGTTAACATCACTACGACAATTGCGCCAGCTGCTGGCCACATTATGAACAAATTCGGTACGGTGAAATCGAAGAAATCGCGCAGGAACCCAAAGCCAAAGCTTCCAGCTGCCACGATAATCACCGACAGAAGATAAAGCAGACGAGCGCGCTTGGCGGATTTATCGATGGTTACGTCCAGCATAATTCCCACCAAGAACACCAAATATACACCAAACAAAGTCGCGGTAAGCACCGTCATCGTTGCGACTTCTGCAGCGTGACCAGGGAACATAACAGAGGTAATCCAATAGGTAAATGCGACAGCCACGCCAGTAATCAAGGCAATCGGCGTAACAGCCAGCAAAGTATCATGCCAAAATCTCTTAGGATTTATTCGATGCTTCGGCACCGGCGGAAACAGCGTCCACATAAGAGTTGGCATCGTCACCAGAAAAATATTCATAAACGTAATGTGGCGCGGCGAATACGGATAATTCATATTGATGAGAATCGTCACAAGAAGAAGCGTCACGCCGTAAATAATTTTATGGAAAAACAGGACAGCGATGACTTCGATTGCTTGCATAATTTGATTGCCCAATTTCATTCCCATCGGCAGAGAAGTGAACGAATTGTTGAGCAATATAATGTCGGAAACTCGGCGCGATGCTGGAGCGCCCGCGTACATCGCCACACCGAGGTCAGCCTTTTTCAGAGCCAGAGCGTCGTTCACGCCATCGCCGACCATACCAGTGAATTTTCCCGATTGCTGGAATCGATCAATCAATCGCTCTTTTTGGTCTGGCAAAACTCTGGCAAAAATCGTGTAAGTGTCAGCCGCTTTATTAAATTCATCTTCGCTAAGTGCCGCCAAATCTTCACCTAAAATCGCCTTTTCTGGATGCTTAATTCCAGCTTCTTTGGCGATGTATTGAACTGTGCGCGGGTTATCGCCAGAGATTACGCGAATAGTTACGCCTTGGCGCTGCAAAAAATCCACCGTTTCAACAACGCCATGACGCAGGGAGTTGCGCAGAATAACCGCACCAATTGCCGTTCCAGAACCATTTTTCAAGTCTTTCAATTTGGTTTTATCATTCGAAAATTCAGCCAACATCAACACGCGCAAGCCATTGTCAGCCCAATCGTTCAGCTTCTTCTGGGTTTCCTTATCTACCGGCGCCAACTTCGACACAAACTCTGGCGCGCCCATCATCAAAGTCCGAATTTCACCGTCAATATTCGCCCTCACGCCAGCCATTTTACGCGCCGACGAAAACGCCATAACTTCCAAAACTTTCGTATTTTTTGGCGACGTAGCTTCCGCCAAAATTGCACGGCCAGTGATATTTCCGCCGCTGGTTTCATGAGCAATTAACGCCGCAAAACTGGCAACGTCAGAGTCTGAATAGTCATTTTCATAACCAAAAGCCTCGACCCGCTCCAGCGTAACTTCATCGCTGGTCAAGGTGCCTGTTTTATCTACGGCCAGCAAATTCAAAAGCGCCATCGCTTCAATCGCTGACAATTTTTGTGGCAAGACTTTCGCCTGAGCTAATCGCAACGAGCCGAACGCCAAAAGCAGCGAACTCGCCAATAACAGACCTTCCGGCACGACCGTAACCGCTGCCGAAGTTATGGTTTTTAAGATAACGACGACGTTATCGCCAGAGAAATAATAGACAATAGCAATGAGTAGCGACAGAACAATTGCGCCGTAAGTCAAGAAGTAAATTGCGCGCCAAATCGCCAATTGCAGAGGCGTGAGTTCTGGTTTGTAACGCTTCAGAACTTGGCTAATCGCGCCAGCTTTCGTGTCGTCACCAATCGCGATTACTCGCGCCGTGCCCTCGCCAGCCAAAACCGTCGTTGCCGCCAGCACGACATCGCCGTCCTTTTTCTCAATCGACGCAGACTCGCCAGTCAGCATGCTTTCATTCAGCTCCAAGCCTTTTGACTCAATAACTTTCGCGTCCGCCGGTAGTTCATCGCCAGCCTGAATAAGAATTTCATCGCCAATTTTAAGCTCATCATAACCGACCTCGACAACATTTCCATCTTTCAACAATCGAGCTTTCGGCGCGCTCATCAGCTCCAATTGACGCAAAACTCGTTTGGCCCTTAGCTCCTGAATAATGCCAATCGTCGAGTTCACGACAATCACCACCGAAATAAACCACGCGTCACGATATTCGCGAACATAAATCAGCGCGCCAGCCAACAGAAAAATCACCACGACAATAGGTGAAAGCAGATTCCGCTTAATAATGTCCAAGTAGTCGCGCATTAAATTGCCCGAATCCTTCTGTAGCTGAACCTCGCACCAACTCGCCAATTTCCGTACGCGTCAGAATCGAATTGATATATCTCGCCATTTTTCACTTCAGAAATCAAAACCAAGGCGGGATTATACGGCGCCAAAGTTTTATAAAAATGCAAATCTTCATCTGTAACGTGCTTTCTTCCAGGAAAAACCTCGCGGAATTTGCGTTTGCCAATATCTTCAAAATATCGCGGCTGACCTTTTGGTGGAAGGAACAATTCCGCCCGCATACCCATTCGAGAAATTATCTTTTTAACATCAGATAAAATCAACGGCGAAGTCGCCTCCAAATACAACATCAGCTGCTTTTTATTCGTCAGAAAAACTGAGGCTTTGGCCGTACGACTAACGTCAGCGTGCCACAAAATTATCGATTGAACATCAATTGGAAAACCAAATTTTTCCTTAGCAATTCGCTCCAGCGCCAGCTCGTCGTACGTCGCCTTATTCATAGATAATATTTTACCATTTTTTTATGAGGTGCGCGAGATGGCAAAGATGTGAAATCTAATAGCCAGCCTGTATGGTCGATTTGACTGCTTGACGGGAAATATCCAAGTGGCTTTTACCCTTAAACGCGTCTTCTGGATGTTTTTCATTCCAAGCGTCGACATTTTCTTCAGTACAATCTTTAATGGCGTGATTAACACAAAACTCAAGTCGCTTAATGCTTTGGTCATTTTCAAGGTAATTGATGGAGGACTGGACTGATATTCGATATTCTTTTTCATTCAGCCAGTAGACTTGATAACTCAGAAAGATCAACGCAATCGTCAGCACAAACATATATATATGACTAAATCTTATCTTTTTTAAGTTTTTCATTTACGCCCTCCTTAAAAAAAATATTATAAATCTTAGCCTCAGAGTCGCTCCAAAGAGCGACTCTGAGGCTCATCTCAGGGATTTCTCCTCTCGAGGAACGCGTAATAGCGAGCCTGTCCAGCAGGCTTCCACAGCCACGCTCCAGGAGGACACGACACCCAGACTTCTTTGATCTTGGGCGACTCTACGTCAACCCAGGGGCTATACACCCCAAAGGCATACCCAAGCGTCCAGACTGCTGCGCAGCTGATACCAACACGGTAATACCCCGTGCCGGAATGACAGCTAGCGTGCCCTTTGAGATCAGGCGTCACTTCCGAATAGCAGTTGCCAGGATATGCCTTGGCGCTACTCTGAGTCACGAATAGCGACCCAGTGGCGAGCATGACGATGGCAAGTACGGAAATAATCCTCTTGCTCATGATTCTCCTTCCAGGATAGAAATCGCTAAGGTACTGTGCGTCCCTTAGCTAACCAAAACGCGCAAGGAACTAGCACGATACCCTAATATTACACGCTCTATTAAAACTAGTCAACATGGTAAAATAAAACTATGGATTTCAATACTCGTTACGCTAAATTAAACGATAATCAACGACAAGCAGTCGACTACATTCACGGATCACTTTTGGTAATTGCTGGACCAGGAACGGGGAAAACCGAGCTTCTAAGTATGCGCACTGCCCAAATCCTGAGACAAACCGACACTTTGCCGAACAGTATTTTATGCTTGACGTTTACTGAAAGCGGCGCCACGAATATGCGCCAACGGCTCCGCCAGATTATCGGTGAGGACGCGTATAAAATTGCGGTTCACACATTCCACAGCTTCGGCACAGAAATCATCAATCAACATCGCGAGTATTTTTTCCGTGGCGCCGACGCTCAGCCAGTTGACGAATTGACGCAATATCAAATTATCTCTGGAATACTCGAAGGACTTGATTGGCGAAATCCATTAAGCGCGAAAAATAACGGGGAATTCGTTTATATTAAAGACCTCATCCGAATCATTTCCGAGTTCAAGCAGAGCGGTTTAACGCCGTCAGAATTACGGGCAATTATTGAGGACAATCAAAGCACAATCGCCGAAATCGCGCCAGACATTCAGCAAGTATTTTCCGCTAAAATATCGAAAAAGACAATCGAGCTATTTGCGCCGATAGCTGAGAAAATTGCTAATTTAGCCGCCAAAAACCCTGACGAGAAAAGCTCAAAATTGCCAGCCTCAATCACGCCATACGCCAACGTTTTAGCGCTGAGCATCGTGCATGCCACCCAGGAAGCAATTGACGAAAACTCAACCAAGCCACTGACCGCCTGGAAAAATAAATGGTGCGAAAAAAATACCAATGGCGAATTTGTCCTGAAAGATTTTACCGCAGCAGAAAAATTATCTGCCACAATTGACGTTTACGAAAAATACGTAAATATTCTGTCCGAGCGTTCATTATTTGACTACGACGACATGATTTTATCCGTTATTCAAGCCTGCGAATCTCACCCAGAACTGCGCGCAAATCTCCAAGAGCAATTCCAATTCATCATGGTCGACGAGTTCCAGGACACGAACTTGGCGCAACTTCGATTGCTGTTCAATTTGACCAGCGAGAACGACGATAATCCAAATATCATGGCGGTCGGCGATGATGACCAAGCAATCTTCAGCTTCCAAGGCGCAGACGTGGGCAACATCCAGCGCTTCCGCCAACATTATCACGACCCAAAAATCATCGTTTTGACCGACAATTACCGTTCCGCCGAAAACATTTTATCATCGGCGCGGGACGTCATCACTCAAGGCGCGGATCGATTAGAAAACACGATTGACGGACTATCAAAACAATTGACCGCACACGCAAATAGCGAAGGTTCAAAAGTCGAAATCCAAGAATTCTCATCTGTTAGCGAAGAGCGAGCGGGAATTGCCAAACAAATTGCCGAGCTGATAAAAAATGGCGAGAAACCAGAAAACATCACGATTATTGCGCGCCACCATAAGGAACTCATTGAAATTCTTCCGCATCTTTATAAGGAAAATCTTTTTGTCAATTACGAGCGTCATGACGACATTTTGGAGCAAGATATAATTCAGATTCTGGACAAATTAGCGCGAACTGTCGTGGCGATTAGCCAGAATAATTTGGACGTTGCCAATAGTCTACTGCCGGAAATTACGGCTCACCCAGCGTTTGGATTTTCTGCGCTGGACATCTGGAAATTGAGCCTTCAAGCTTACAAAAATCGGCAATTGTGGCTGGAAAGTATGCTAGCGAATAGTGTCTTTAAGGAATTTGCGGAGTGGCTTTTGGAGCGCGCTAAGGACGTGCCGAATCTGCCATTGGAAGAGCAATTGGACAATTTATTAGGCTTAACTAATGACGAAAACGACGACCTTCAGGTCAATTCTCTCGCCAATTTCTATTTCTCGCCAGAAAAGCTAGATAAAAACCCAGAAGCATATCTGACAATTCTGGAAAGTTTGCGCACTTTGCGTCAAAAACTTCGCGATCGAATCACCGACAAAAACCCAACGCTGGAAGACTTTTTGGAGTTTATTGACTTACACATTTCGACAAAAACTCGCTTAACACAAATTCGTACGCACGCAAGTTCACTCAGCGGCGCCATAAATTTGATGACCGCTCATAAATCCAAAGGTCTGGAATTTCCGCACGTTTTTGTAATTGGGGCAATTGACAGTGCTTGGGGCGAAAAAGTTCGTTCACGTAGTCGAGCTATCCGATATCCCGCAAATCTCCAACTTCAGCCAGCGGGCGCCACTTACGACGAACGACTTAGATTATTCTTTGTGGCGATGACTCGCGCCAAAACCACATTGACCATGACTTATTCTCAAACCAACGATTCTGGCAGCGACACGATAATTGCCAGTTTCTTGACGAATTGCACACCAACCATCATTCCGACCAGCGACGATCCAGTGGAACAAATTGAACTGGCTGAAACCGATTGGACGACGCGACTAACTTCGCCGATTGTTCCGGAATTAAAGGATTTATTGGTGCCAGCACTGGAAACATACAAACTTTCCGCGACGCATTTGAATAATTTCCTCGACGTTTCACGTGGCGGACCGCAGAATTTCTTATTGAACAATTTGCTGCATTTTCCATCCGCCAAAAATTCCGCCGCAGCTTACGGAACCGCGATTCACAGCAGCCTTCAGCAAGCACATTGCTCATTCAGCGCCGATCATCAATTGCCAAGCACCGAACAAATCCTCCAATTTTTCCAAAAATCCCTCGAGAGCCAGCATTTGCCAGCGGACGATTTTCAATTGTACTTAGACAAAGGGAAGTCGGCTTTGACCGCGTTCTTAAACGCCAAATCTTCAGATTTTCACGACACGGACTTGGCGGAACTGGACTTTTCAAACCAAGGCGTAATTATCGATAACGCCAGATTGACTGGTAAACTTGACGTTGTCGACATCGACAAACAAAATAAAACCATCTTCGTAACGGATTATAAAACTGGCAAGCCGTCGCATTCTTGGAAAGGTTCGGCCGATTACGAAAAAATCAAACTTCATAAATATCGTCAGCAATTGATGTTCTATCAACTATTGGTCGAGCATTCACGCGATTATGGCAATTTCACGTTTACTGGCGGGCGACTACAATTTGTCGAGCCAGACATGAAAACCGGCGATATTCTTAGCTTGGAAGACACATTCTCCAGAGAAGAATTGTCTGAATTTACGCAACTAATTGAGATTATTTGGCGAAAAATTACCACGCTTGATATGCCAGATATTTCTGGGTATTCGGCGGATTATAAGGGAATGTTGCAATTTGAAAACGACCTACTGGCGGGCGAAATATAAAAATATTCTGATATATTGTTGCATTTTTTTATAGTTAGTGTTATTATAGTAAACGCTTTCGTTGACGAAGCTAACTTCTCGGCTTGGTGTCGCAAATGACACCAAACCCTGACCATGCTTCGCACAAAAGCATGGTCTGAAAGAGGGGTTAGTTCCTTTCTATTGCCGCAACTCGCGGCGGAGAGGGGGTGAAACCCATCTTTAAGTCCGACGACGACCGCCGCCGCGAAGCGGCGGAGCAGGCGGGCAAAGTTTGCCCCGCCTGCGGTGGAACCGGCACCTACGGTGTAGGTGGTCGCGGAGCGTGGACGTCTAGTCCCTGTTCCAAGTGTAATGGAACGGGGCAGTCCCGGTAGTTTAAACTTTGGCGGTCGGGGTTTGTGCGACCCCGAAACCCGCTGACCCCGCGTCAGCGAAAGGGCGTCCGTCCGCCCCTGGCTTGATTCGCCCAGCTGGTAGACCAGAAAAGAATCACAGGACACATAGCTCCAACGGCAGAGCACCCGCCGCGTCGACAACGATGTCGGCGCAGTGGGAGGTTGCGGGTTCGAGTCCCGCTGTGTCCACTGAGATGGCACAACGGCGTGTCATATCTACCCACTGGGCTCGCGAGATTCATTCGTTGCAGATTCTTATCTCAAAGATGAGATTAGAAACTACTCCGAACAGAACCGCTTGAGCCCGCCCACACCCTATCTCGATGATGAGATAGGGTTTTCTCCTTTTTGTGATAAAATAACAGAGATGACATCGTTTTGGAATGATT
>CALHZJ010000069.1 GCA_938041005.1 uncultured Candidatus Saccharibacteria bacterium
ATTTAAGAGGAATTTTTTTCTACGTATATCAATGCTTGGTGACCAACCATCTTTCTTTAAGAAATTATATAGTTCTGGATTCAGTTCATCTAGATTATCTAGAGCTAAAATAAAGCCGAGGGCCCGATCGAAGATATAAGTACCGGCATCATTTTCTCCCTCACCCAATGTCTCCGTTAATTTATACTCGCCATAATGCTTTATTGGCCACACTCCATCTATTTGTGGCCAAATATTATTGTAGATTATATTTCCGAAACGAATACTATAATCATCTTCTCCCTCAGTAATAGCGCTCCATGCTCTGTCCACAAGCCAAGAGGCCGCGTAGTACGTCTGGTCTGTGTTTGTGTAATTGAAGTCGTCTTTTGGCATTTTTCTCAGTACTTGTAATGCTGTTGGTAAGACTTTTTGCAGAGGAAGCTTGCCTAGTGTATAATGACAACTCGCCAGATAATAACCTATGGATTCTCTCGCTCTTAAGTCAGAAGAATCTATCTTTGCAATATCTTCACTTATCGTTTTATGAGCCTCATCCGAAAAATCTACGACTACTGGATACCTAAATAATTGCTCTATATTGCCACTAAGCTCATCCGTATCCGAGTTATTGGTTTTGATAACTTCGTACTTTGTAAATTTTTCAGAAATATCTTCACCCAACTTTTTGCTTACGCTGGCGAATAAATCGCCTGATTTTGCTTTTTTGATGTCAAAATTATAGAAAATATCCTCAGTATCGTTCTTACCTAGTTTTTCCAATAGATAGCGTAGTCGATACTTTGCAATCGCATCTCTCCCGCTTGATATTTGCTCGAATGTTGCAAAGTTTGTGTCTAAATGATTGAGGTGTCGAATTTCATCAATTGCGTCAATGTAATTAGATAGTGTTATTTCGAGCCGGTCTTTTTTATAATATTCAGCGTAGTTATTTAGAAGCATTCTTTCATCTACTAACAGTGCAGAGTAATTATCAGGATTATTCCACGAATCCATTACTTCTTCGGTTATCTTCTTTTTTGCAAAAGCTCTTGCAACGTTATTGTATACACCAAGAACCGACGCCTCTATTAGATACTTATCATAAACAAATGAACACTTATCGTCGTTACGATCAAAAGTTATATCTTTCTTTTTAAAAGCCACGTTCCCAAATCCGCCATATGTTTTATCTAAGATATTTTTATCAGCAAGTCCAAACAGTAAATCCCAAGCCATACTATATGCTTCTTCTTGGCTTTTTTCTTTTGAGGAGATACTCGCGTAGTAATAATGCAAGCCATCATCTTTGAGAGCATAAATTCTGCTTGACCCACAATTTCCCATCGCACCGCCACTAGAGTATTCGGCATAAATTATTTCATCTGGTTTTATGGCATCCACTATCTTCTTCGTAAGCTTTTCTTTGTCTAGATTCATATTAAGCACTCCTTTCTTAATTCTTACCAGATTCTGACCATCGCCCAAAGGTGTCGAAGCGAGTCTAGGAAAAACCGCAAATCAGTTTTTGTTATACTGCGCATAATTACACTTATGATTATACCATTTTGATATAAAAATCAGCCCGATTACTGCACGTAGCAGAACTATGCGGAGGGCCGACTTTATACTTTCAGCATATTACATCCTTTGGCTTTGTACTACGTCCGGTTAATCTTTTCCAAGAATCTAGCTCTCATGATGCTAAAATTGAGTTCAGATATTGACACGGTATGGTTTTTTAGTCCTTTCAAAAAGTCAGAGAAATATTTATCTTCAAGAAAATTTGCCGCATTTTTTCTGAAAAAATCATAGATATCTTTATATGTGATTATTGTGTATGGTTTTGCTAAGTTGTATTTTGATGTATCAATATGATTGTAGTTTGGCGTAAAAATATAATAATGGCTAATTTTCCCGTATGCGTCGTCGTCAGGATTAGAAATTCGCTTTTCTGTATATTCCTGATACTTATTTAACTGGGAATATCCATCATCTTTTATACCATTTATCCCAGATTTAATTTTGTTTTCTATTACGAAAACACTGTTGTCATCTTCTATCCATAGGTCAATATTATTGTTGCTTTCTCGTATAATATCGAATCTCGGACGAAGGTCGTCTACGCCAAGTATCTCGCGAACGAATTTCCTAAATATAGCCTTATTATATTGAAAATAATATGCCAATAAGTTCGAAAATGTTAATTCATCATTTTCTTTTCGTATTATCTCTAGGAATGTCAGACCAGTTCCACGCATTGATTCATCAGTAATCAATTTCTCTGTAGTATCGTCATTTTCCCAATAATCGTCATTATTAAGTAAGTTTTGCAATTCGACATATGCGTTATAGTCGTCTTGTGCGGAATAGTATTTTCTACCAGATTGATTGCTTATAGCTTTACTATTTGAGTGAAGTCTAATTAAGCGTATAGTATCATCGTTCGGTTTAAACTCATCGTTGATAGTTAATAGTATTCTAGTATTTTTTCTAGGTAGTCTAATCTTATCAGTTCTGTATGTAAAAAATATACTAGAATCAGACTTGCCATGGTATATGTTATCACTAAAGACATTGCTAATTGGCGTATCAGCATATTTTACATCATTCGGCGCAACATCAATGGGGCATAATTTTTCCGCTTTAGCAATGACTTCTACAGTAGTTTTTCCCTCAATATTACGCACAAAAATTACGCTTTTGACGGAATGACTACTATCAACCTTTCCACCTGGTGTAATATATAGATAGTTTCGCCCATTATCGTCTTTAAATAAATTAATTACTTCGTGACCGATATTTGCGCCTTCATTTAGATAAGATCCAGCAAAGAGTTGATTAATGAGTATTTCATCGTTTCTCATGTATATATTTTATCATTTTTATGCATCTCATGATATAGACCAAGGCATTATTATTGAGACACCGGCTGGATGGATATTAGGGTTGAATCGCACGTCTTTGATTTACTAGTTGTAATTCATGTTTGACCCACGCACGGTTTGGCGACAGGACGAGTGAAGTGGAGGGCAATACTTATCTATTCCTATTTCTAATTCGGTTTCATTCTCAAAATGATTGGTTTGCGTCCGGATCAGTCGTTCTGCATAGAG
>CALHZJ010000070.1 GCA_938041005.1 uncultured Candidatus Saccharibacteria bacterium
GGTTAGCATCAATTCGCTCAATATAAATCTCGTCCGACGCGTCAAAAAGCTGATAGCGAAGATTGCCCTTATAGCCAACCTCTTCATATAATTCCCGCTTCAAAGCCGACTCAAAAGTTTCACCATAATCCATTCCGCCGCCAGGAAGATCCCAAAGCGGTCGCCCATCCTCTTTAACAACCAAAATTTGCCCAGCATCATTATAAATCAGAGCCTTTATGGAAACGCGATAGAGGTAATCGCGCTTGATAGCACCTTCTGAATCATGTGTGATAAGTTGTCCGTTTATGGCGTTTGACATAATAGCAATTATATCACAATTATTTACTCAACTAACACGTAAGTGATCTTGTGTTATTATATGAACTTTTCTAGCTTAAAACCGGCATACGTACCGTCCTGTCGATACGCTTCCTCTCCAAGGAACGACGGAATTGCCCCAAGCGTATCACTATATACAAAATTCTCAAGACCAGAATCCGCCTGAACTTCTTCGGGTAAAATTTTCCCTATCATTTTATAAAAAACATGCTCCTGATCTGACACTTTTCCGTCTAGATATTTCCGAATATCTGTACAGATCCGTTCATATAAATCGGCATTTAAATGAGAATTTGACACCTCATAAGCTACAAAATGCGGAGCTACAGTCGTGATATCATTAAGCGGCTCAACAACTAGCACATCTTTAATCGCACTCGCATCAATAAAATCACGAGAGACTTTATCTTCCACGTTCGCGGTAATTAGCAAATCTGGCTGCTCAGCGGTGGTCGTATGAAAATCTAGCACCAATTCTGGCTGCAACAACTTAATTCGATCTTCTATGGCTTTCGATCGTCGTGCTTCATACGTATCCAAATCAGACCCATAACTCCTATTCAAATCAGACTCAACGTATCGAACGTTCTGCGAATAAGCTCTGGGATTAGCCACCATAAAATCAACATATTCCAACAGCTCCGAACGTCTATTTAACATATACGAAAGTACATTCGATCCTAATAACTCATTGCCATGAGTAGAAATAATTGCAAGTATTTTCGTCATTACACCTTCCTATACGAGATCTTTTATATTAACTCGCCTCTGCTCCGTCGTATCCCGCTCGCGAATGGTAACAGTATCATCTTCCAGCGTCTGAAAGTCGACAACCACGCAGTGCGGCGTACCAATTTCATCCTGACGGCGATAACGCTTACCGATGTTTCCATTGTCATCCCACATAACGCGTCCAGGATTTTTCTTAGATAGGTTGG
>CALHZJ010000071.1 GCA_938041005.1 uncultured Candidatus Saccharibacteria bacterium
TGCTTGGTTATTTTCCAGAAAGATAATTAATGAGTAAGCCAAAAATTGCCATAGTTCACGATTGGATTTACGGTGGCGGAGCCGAAAAGGTCGTTTTGGAAATTCACAAATTGTACACAGATGCGCCAATTTACACTTCTTTTTGTAGCGACGAATGGCGAGAAGGGTTAGACAATAAAGTCGTTACTGGTTATTTACAGCGATGGCCGTTTTCAAAAGTTCGACGATTGTTGCCACTTCTTAGACAGTGGTGGTTCGCTAAACTTGATCTTAGCGAATTTGACATTATCATCTCCAGTTCGGGAAATGGCGAGGCAAAATTCGTTCGCAAATCCAGACCGGATCAACTTCATATTTGTTATTGCCACACGCCGACGCATTTTTATTGGCGACATTACGACGAATACATCAAACGACCAAGTTTCCGTCCGCAATGGCTGGCACGCCTAGGCTTAAAAACCCTAGTCCGACCACTGAAAAAACGAGATTTTAACGCCGCTCAGCAAGTTGATATTTTTATCGCCAACTCTACGGGAATTCAGGCTGATATTGAAGAGTTTTACCAGCGAAAAAGTACGGTTATTTTTCCACCAATTGACGTATCGAGCTTTTCGCCACTTGCTAAAAATCGCAAGCAAACGTCCATCCCAAAGAAACCTCGCTGTCTGATTTGGGGGCGAATTGTGCCAATGAAACGGCTTGATATTGCTATTAAGGCTTGTCAGAAACTTGGCTGGCAATTAGATATTATTGGAAAAGGTCCAGACGTTGATAATCTAAAAAATATTGCTGATAAACATACTAATTTCTTAGGATTTGTCGATAATGCCACACGAGAAAAGTATATTAAAAAAGCAGATTTGTTTATCTTTTGTTCACACGAAGATTTCGGGATTGCGCCAGTTGAAGCGTTGGCATCTGGCATTCCAGTAGTCGCGTATGAAGCCGGCGGTGCACTTGATTATATAAAATCTGAGAAAAACGGCTGGTTCTTTTCCGAGCAAACAGATTCTTCGTTGATAGAAGCCTTAGAGAAACTTCCCGGTAAAAAAGTTTCACCAACAAAAATCTCAGCCACGGCAAACGAATTTTCAGCTGCAATTTTCCATAAAGCGATAAAAAATATAGTTGATAAATCATGGAAGGAACATTATCGTGAAAATCGTAATTGACGCCCGAACATTAAGGACTAGCACTGGTCGGTACATCGAACGGCTGATTCATTATTTGCAGAAAATTGATAATAAAAACGATTATGTTATTCTGCTCAAGCCAAAAGACTTCGATGGTTGGCAGTCAAGCAATCCAAGATTTCAGAAAGTTATTTGCCCATATAAAGAATACACTTTTGCTGAGCAAATCGGCTTTAAAAAACAACTTGAAAGTCTCCATCCAGACTTAGTTCATTTTGCGATGGTTCAGCAGCCTGTTTGGTATAATTCCAGTCCAGTTGTTACTACGATGCAAGATTTGACTACTGTCAGATTTAGGAATCCAGATAAAAATCCTATCGTTTTCTGGATTAAGCAGCAAATTTACAAATGGGTCAATAAAAAAGTCGCGAAAAAATCTTCGCACATCATCACAATTTCTAACTTCGTAAAAAATGATTTGATTAAATTCACCGGCGTAAACCCAGAGAAAATTACTGTAACTTTGGAATCTGCGGATGAGTTACCAAAAGGTAACGAACCTGTTGACGAGCTGATTGGTAAAAAATTCATTATGTATATTGGTAGACCAACGCCACATAAAAACCTTCGACGGCTGATTGACGCGTTCGCTTTGTTACAGAAAAAATATCCAGATTTAACGCTGGCTTTGGCAGGTAAAAAAGATAGCAATTACGCTCGCCACGAGACATATGTAAATGAGCATGGAATTAAAAACGTCGTGTTTACCGGCTTTATATCAGACAAGCAATTACGCTGGATGTACGAAAATACGGCAGTTTATTGTTTCCCTTCGCTCAGTGAAGGATTTGGCTTGCCAGGATTAGAGTCAATGTTACACGGCGCGCCAGTCGCCTCGAGCACAGCTACTTGCCTACCAGAAACCCACGGCGATGCCGCTCACTATTTCGACCCTTTCAGTGTCGAGGATATAGCAAAATCAATTGACGACATCTTATCCGACGATAAATTGCGCAATGAACTCGTTAAAAAAGGCAAGAAACAC